>CAYSWG010000279.1:0-3300 GCA_964434465.1 uncultured Geobacteraceae bacterium | reverse complement strand
ATCATGAGTCGGTTCATTGCTTATCACCCTGTCTCAAAATCCGCAACCACTTCAAGAATCAAGTGATGCAACCGTAGCATTGCGACATTTGATGACTTTGCGGTCTCTTAAGAAGTGGCGAGAAGCACTTGCCAATGCCTTGGATATTCAAGTCCGGAAGCGTAGAGAAGCATTATTCAAATACCCATCTTTACAGGAAGTTGTCAACACACTTTCAGGTTGCCAACCTGCCAATCCAGCTGATTTGCAAGCACTTGTGATGGATCATTTGCTTCAGCTTAAAAATGACATTGGTAATGGGAATACTGATGGCTATAAAGCTTTTTGGAATGTGGATTCACATTGCAAAGTTCTTGCTCCACGTCCCGAGGAAATCTGTCGTGACCACTTGTTGGATCGGCTAAAGGAGCGACTGCGACCGATGGGAATTGATGCTGCACCAGAAGGTCATTACGCCAGGGACAAACGGGCTGATATCAAAGTGACTTTCAACAGCTCGATGAATCTACCTATCGAGATTAAAAGACATTACCATGCTGAGTTGTGGTCGGCACCTGTTGAACAGCTAAAAAAACTCTACGCTCGCGATCCAGATGCTGCATGCAGAGGGATTTATCTCGTATTCTGGTTTGGGACTAGCCGAGATCGCAGGATCCCAAAACCACCTGCAGGCACTGTAACGCCCAACTCTCCAGGACAGCTTGAAGAAGCTTTGATTCAGATAGTACCAATAGTCGATAAAGCGTTGATTGAAGTGATTGTTATAGATTGTTCTGGTAAATAATCTTTGGATGGGAACTGATCTGAAGTCTCAAGCTGAGTCAATCTTTGCTCGCTTCATCGGCATCGATTATTCCGGAGCCAAGACCCCGACCTCAAGCCTGAAGGGCCTTCGTGTCTACATGGCCGCCCGGGAAAATTCCCCAGGAGAGGTCCAGCCACCGCCGAGCCCTCGCAAATATTGGACACGTCGTGGCATTGCCGAATGGCTGTTAGAAAAGCTTTCCGAGGATTGACCGATAATAGGGCGTTTCCCTAACAGGTTGTTGAAAAACAACCTGTTAAGGCATTGCGATCTTTCAATTTGGCAGCCAGTGCAACCGCTGTCACATTTGCCTTGCCATTGCGATGTGGAAGCGCTTCACCAGACATCCGTAGGGTTTGGATGTAATCTTCCAGTTTTTTTACATTTTCGTCGCCGATTTCTCTGCCACTCTTGTTTTTCAAATCGCTCATTTCTTGCTCTTCCCCCTGTCTTGCACAGGTAGCTGTCTATTCAACATTTCTTCTGTTATGTTACGGGAATGGGCATTGTACGACCAACTGATAAACATCTCCTTATAGCGCAAATTTTCTTGCTTTAGTCGCGCAATTTCAGATTCCAGCCTCTCGATGGTTTTCAAGGCGACCAGGAGCTCAGGTGGCATTTCTTTATCTTTTTCGTCTGTTGGGGGTGATCCTTTATAAGCCCGCTGGGCATTCTTCTTGAGCGTGTATGCGTCAAAAATATCCTGGTGCCTGGAAAGTGCTTGTCTCGACCAACTTTTCCCATCCCTTCGAATCGCAATTGCTTCCCTAAGCCCTTCCCATGTGAGTTTCTCATTTAAAGGCCAACCGTCAATAATTTCCTTAACGAGTAGCGAATCATCGTCTGATAGATTTTCGAACACAGCGCGCTCCTTTCATTGAACAGGGCATTTGCAGATGCCCTTGATGCCTCATGCTGGCAAGGCAACAAAATCGTTTTCGGCCCTGCCAGCTCCGGTCGCCAGTGCGCGGATTTTATTCAAAACCTCCGCATCAGCTTCTCCAAGCTGACGACGGCTGTTTACGGCATGTCCTATCAGCGAAAATTCGTCCGGATTGCAGAGCTGTATTATAGTGCCCTCTGCCACAGTTGGATCGTCCAAAATATTGACCAGTTGCCGCAGGCGCTCAACCTGTTTTCGGTTATGCGCCACCCATCTGTCAGCACCCAGTTCACCCTTGGCAATTGCCTTCTCATCCCTCTCAAGTTGAGCCTCGGCATCTTCCAGTTGTCGTCTTATGCGCTCAGTTTTTGTCGTTTCACCTTTTATACACACATGTTCAGTGCATGCAAGACAGTCGCTTAATTTCTGGCATGGCAGCATCTGCCAGTCATGGACACAAAACCCGAATTGAGTGGTATGAACGCATGGATACATCATCTCCATGAATTCCTCGCGTGAGACGGGTGGATTTACGGCAATTTCGGCTAAAGGGCCACGCATTTGTTCAGGAGGTGCATGCCTGATCATCTCAATCATTTCCTCGCTGGTTACGTGATCATAAGCCCTGGTTTGTCGACTATCTTTACTTTTGCGCCACAAAGTGGCAACCACATAACTCAACTTTTTCTTCAGAGCAAGGGTTGTAAGGAAATGTCGGAACTTGTGACTTGTTAGCTCGATAGGGCTGCCGTCAGGCTCTGTATAACCGTGGCGGCTGAAAATGGAGCTTTTCCCGTGTATAACTCCGGCTCCAATCTGATCATTAAAAGTATCCACTGTTATTGTTTCGAATAGACACCGGTATGTTCCTCTTTCAGGGTGGAGCATGTTATAAGGAATCAACAATAGAGCTTCACTGTACTTCAAGCTCGTTTTAGCATCGCAAATGGGAAAATCTTTTGGAAGCATCTCAATTATTGCTATTTCAATGTCCGAAAAGCGATAGGCGTTCGCCGGGGCCCCACGACCATTTCTGGGAGGCACCTTGACCGCTTCCAATTTGCGGTCATTAGCCCACCTACATGCATGGCCCGTCTTGCCAATGCTAAGCAAATTACATAAATCCTTTGAGCCCACATATTCCTCACCGCGCAAATGTTCAAGATCATTGGGAAGGTAAAGCATCCGCGGGTTATCCTCGTACCACTTCGCAATCAGACGTGCCTCTTCTGTTTGCCTCCTTAACCGTTCAATAGCCTCTTTACATGTGTCAATCATGTCACTGGGAATCCAGTTAAGCTGCGCGTCCCCGCCCTTGGAAGCATTCCAACGCAGTGCATAGACCGGCTTCCCGTCCTCATTTACGTCTTCATACTCACAATTCACAGGCAACCTATAGACTTCCGAGAAACGGTCAGGAGCACTGAGAAAGATTGGCACCATAGAGGAGATAACGATGTCAATGGGGTCGGTAGCCGCCCTGTAAATAAGTGGAAGTGCCCTGATAGCAGATTTGCTTGGCAATTTCTCCTTGCGTTTTTTGTCAAACTCCTCACCAACACGAATGTTTTCATCTCGTTTTTTAGGAATTGTATTTACCCAGGAAAAT
>CAYSWG010000278.1:0-3309 GCA_964434465.1 uncultured Geobacteraceae bacterium | reverse complement strand
AGATACCCGCGTCCCACAAATCCGGTGTCCGGCGAAAATATGGGTAAAGATCAGGGCATGCCGGGGGGACCCATAAGCATGCACTTATTGCCGCAGGTGAAGAACTTATTACCCTGTTCTGTGACATCAAAGTCGCCGTGCTGACTGAATATGACCTTGCATATCAGGAAGGGAAACACCTGATAGAAACTCCAGGGGATGCCCATGCAGGGGAAATAGAAACGTCACGTATCCTGTATCTCTACCCAAACCTGGTTAAAGGCACCGCTCAGCAGGAGTACCCCCGATTTCCGCCAGGCATCCTGGTGCGCAATAAACGCAGGTATTGGCCCAATGGTGTTTGGGGTGACCCCGGGAAAGCCTCCAGCCAAAAGGGCAAACTGATCCATGAGCTTGTCGTGGTAAAGCTGGTCGAATTCATCAAACTCTTCGACTCCTTCCAGGAAGACTGATTCCCGCTTATACGGTTCACTGCCCTTACCGCATATCATACTTTACATAATATATCTTATCGGACGTAAAGTCCCGGAGGTGTATTATGGAAAAGTCTCTCACAACAGCCGGCAAATCTTTGACCGGTCCTTCGCTTCACAGACAAATTACCTACAAAAACATAACTCCCACTGAACGTGAATTGATTAAGTTCTGCGGCGGCGATCTGCGCTTGCTGCGGGTTGCTCTTCGTGTAGCAATTCGTGAACGTACCAAGCTGCTAGGCCGTCCATAGGCAAGAGCCAGCCGAGGCCCGAGCGCCTTCCAAAGCGCACGTCGGGCCGCTTTCGGCGGTTTGGCTCCCTTGCCTGTGGTCGGGCGTTCCTGGTGGCAATCAAAACGTCCCCAGCCTTCCTGGAGTATCAAGGGCTTTGGCCTGATACTCCAGGTCAAGGGAGATGCGGGCCGGTGAGGCTGTGTAACGCACGCAGCCGGCTCCGCTCTCCCCGTCCTGGGCGTGGCGAATAGCCACGGCTAAGCGGAACCGCTTCGGTGGAGCGTGGACAAAGCCCCCGGTTAGTAACACGGGGGCGGAAGTTACAAAACGCAACAACATGAAACACCTTGACACAGCATGAAACAAATATACCGTCATTCTGGTATTGCTTTTTCTGAAGTTTCAGGCAGAATTACCAATGTGAAACAGATTGACACTAATTGATACTTTATGAATATCTCGGAACATAATTGAAACCATTGTCCTTTCGGAGGTAGTACATGGTAAAGAAGAACAGAAAACGGAATACAGGTTCCGCACCGGCCCGACAAAATCGTACCGTCACGCAGGCAGAATCTCCCTCAATACCTTTGGCTCCGCCTGCTGAAAAGATACCGGCTCCTGCACCTGTCAAGCCAGACGTTCTTCCTCTTCTTCTGACCTTGGCCCAGTTATGCGACCAGCTAAACGTTTCCCGGTCTACCATCTTCCGGATGGAAAAAGCCGGCAAAATTCCTGGTCGGGTAAATATCGGCGGTTCAGTTCGCTACCATCGGCAAGTCACTGAAGAGTGGATCATGGAAAAAGCGAAGGGGCAGGAAGGAAACGAAAATGACTCGATTTAATGAACAAAACGGCGGCCTCGATAAAAAGGTCAGTTTCCGCCTCGATGAAAACCAGTTCGGGGAGCTCCTCTCCTGGGCGCGTCGTGAAGGGTTCCCTGTCTCGACCATTGTACGTCACTTGGTCTTGCGGTACCTCGATGATCGGCGGCGCTTCGCCAAGGTCATGTGACCGGAAAGGTAAGTCATGGAATCAAGTCACATACCAGGAGCAAAAACTCTGTTGAATGACTCCCTGCTGATCTCGGAAGGGGGGGTTCCACTGGCTCTGCCGGGGGTACCCTCCCCCGTTGATTTTGACCGGCTGATCTTCGATATCAATCGAACTTTCAACCCGTTAAGCAACAATTGCCAGTTGAGCTTCCACGTCTCCGGAGTCCAGGACGGTTTCGTCTGCCTGTCGATCGCATTACCGGAAGGCATGACCAGGGCGTTTGTCACCCTCCTGGAATCCTTCCACGGCTTCTTTCGCTGCCTGGATATCAAGTCACGTTCCGCAAGTGCTCAGGCAAAGACCAACGACCCTGCCGAGAAGGAAAAAAGGGAACGATTACAGGCTGATTTCCTTGCTGAAGTTTGCACCCTCTTTGATGGATTCAACAGCCAGGGCCACGAAGCAAAGGAAGCGATCAAGCTCACAAACAAAGCCCTGAAGGATAAAAATCATCCCTGGGCGAACCACGAAACGGTGTCCTCTGTCCTTCGATCTGCGGGCCGTTTCCGGAAAGGAAGGTGATGCCGTCACATTGACATTGACGGACAATCTGCTCAAAATGTCAGACAGGCAACAGGTGACATTCTGGGTAAGGGCAAACTGTATCTTGTAACTACTCAATATAACTATGGATTATATCTTATCGGACGTAAAGTCCCGGAGGTGTATTATGGAAAAGTCTCTCACAACAGCCGGCAAATCTTTGACCGGTCCTTCGCTTCACAGACAAATTACCTACAAAAACATAACTCCCACTGAACGTGAATTGATTAAGTTCTGCGGCGGCGATCTGCGCTTGCTGCGGGTTGCTCTTCGTGTAGCAATTCGTGAACGTACCAAGCTGCTAGGCCGTCCATAGGCAAGAGCCAGCCGAGGCCCGAGCGCCTTCCAAAGCGCACGTCGGGCCGCTTTCGGCGGTTTGGCTCCCTTGCCTGTGGTCGGGCGTTCCTGGTGGCAATCAAAACGTCCCCAGCCTTCCTGGAGTATCAAGGGCTTTGGCCTGATACTCCAGGTCGAGGGAGATGCGGGCCGGTGATGCTGTGTAACGCACGCAGCCGGCTCCGCTCTCCCCGTCCTGGGCTTGACGAATAGCCACGAGCGTTTCGGAACCGAACAGTTCTTTGCCGCTGCTTATTTGACCATCGCCGTTGATATCCCTGACCAGCAAGCCGTCGCCTCCGCCGACCCAGCCGGTCCTTTCGGCGAAGCCGTTGCCGTCGTGGTCGAAGTAGACGCCATCATCTATAGAGGAGGTTGTGATGCCGTCGCCGTCCAGGTCAAGGACGATGGGGGAGCGGGTGGATTCGGCGGAGAGAAATAGATCACGGATGAACGGGTCGCGGAGGCGTCTCTCTATGACTTTGTCAAATCTAGATCTATAACCGCTAGCTGCAAGTTTAGATGTCCAGTATAAGCGATGTGGGGGAATTGTAGGAAATTCAAGGGGCTCAACCCCATATTCTTCTTTGAATGATTCTGAAAAAGCATCTTTAACCCAGATTTTCCATTAGCAGTTTTGGTTGTTCATGCTGATAAAGCTGGTG
>CAYSWG010000277.1:0-3320 GCA_964434465.1 uncultured Geobacteraceae bacterium | reverse complement strand
TCTATTAATAATTACAGATCGTTACAGGTTTTTACCAGCTGCGAAAGTTGAGTTAATATTTTGTTAAGTCCTACGCAAGGATTATGCAGAAATAACTGCAGGTATTGGCAGGTATTTGACAAATTGACAACGTCCCGCAGGCGTCCACGGCCCGCCTGTCGCGTAGGGGCGCACCGACGTGCGCCCGGCTCAGAAATGGCGTCTGGATTTGGTGGCGGTGTTGTATGCGTCGGGGAAAGCGAAGGGGGAAAAGAATAGCCCTTTGGGCTATAAGCACTACAAGTTTCCGGTCCAGCCCAACCGCTATGTCACCTGACACACGCGCCTTATCCCGTCCAGCTAATCCAGCAGGGGCCTGGCCATTTCTGCAGGAAACAATTCCCTCATTCTGCGGCCTTGTAAAATTCCGTGTTGATCCTATACCATAAACTGGTGCTGCAGGAGATAGCTGCCGACAAGTGCGGTATCGGCGCCAAGTCCCTGTCACGACTGGAAAACGCCTATGAATCCGCCGAACTGGGCAAGACCCTTCAGATCCTGCACAAAATCGGACTTGTTGGTTTCATGTCTCATATTGATTTTTTCACCAAGTGTAAGCGTGTCGGGAGGTCATCATGGATATCGCCGTTGTGGTCAATGAAGTTGCCAAATTGCAACTTTTGAATCAGTTCCTGCTTTCTCTGCTTTTGCTCATCCCCATGGTGCTGGTGGCCAGGGCTGTGGTGGCCGGTACGCGCTACTCGCCAATTCTCATTATTGTCGTTTTCGGGTTGACCATGGGCTACGTACTCGTGGCCAGTGGCGTTTCCACACCGGGGCTGCCGCAATTCTCGCTGATCGACCTGATTAGCAGGACGACGATTATCGCCCTGACGGTCTCCTTTTTCGTAGGCGGCCAGGAACTGCGAAAGATTTTGCACGGCATCGAACTTGACCAGACGACATGATGGTTCCATCCACCGAAGAAATCATCCTGGGAACGCAGCAAACCCAACTCGTTTTCATCGTCCGCTCATTTTTTCTGCTCATCGGCATCGAGGGCCTGTATCGGCTTATTCTGGGCTTGCGCTTCAGCGAATTGAGCCTTTTCTATCCGCTCATCGCCTATCTCGGCCTGGTGGGCGCGGTGATACTAATCGACCACAAGGCAAAGGTGGCCAACAAGCGTTTGTATATCAGGATGGGGCTGGTTGAGGTGTTGGCAATTCTAGGTGTACTGCTGGGCTCCTACGCCATTGCTTTGTGGATCAAACCGGTCATTGCCCTGCCCCAGATCTTTTTCGCCATGATCATTTCTGCGGGCATGGGCGCACTGATGTACCGGTGGCGCTTCGGCCCGACCATCCGGGCCCTGCTTTTCGCCGGAATTCCGGTGGTTCTGGCGGCCAACTTCATGATTGGCGGGTCGCGAATCTCCGAAGCCTTTACCATCAGCGGCATGAACGCGGTTCTGGTCTACGGTTTTTTTGGCCAGATCTTCTGGATGTTCGGCGGAATATCCCTGCTGATGCTCTTTGGAAAAACCTCCCAGGCACGCAACCTCGCCCCGGGCATTGCCGGGGCTTTGTCCCACTCGGGGTTGACCGGGGCCTGCACGGCCGGGGACCTGGGCAAGACTGCGGCATGCCGCGCACCGATCATGATCAACGTGCCGTTTTTCGGCCATATATTCGTCTTCTCGGTCCTGGCCATGAGCGCGCGCCAGGGCAGCTTGCAGCTCTGGCCATCCATCGCGATCGTTCTTGTCGGCCTGTTTTTGACCGCATACTCGCTTAAAACCATGGCCAGGGCCGATGGTAAGGACGCCAAGGAGGTCAAGGGGCTGATGCAGTTCTCCTTTGGCTGGCAGCTCAGCGCGGTATTCGGTGGCTTTCTGCTGCTCAGTCTGGCCGGGATGCCCCTGGACTTCACTGCCATGGCTATATCTTCGGGCCTTTCCCACTTCGGCCTTTTTGCCGCCACACAGGGCGGGATGTTCGGCGCCGAAGCGTCACTCTTGATCCCCTTTATTTTTTCCATGCCCTTTCTTACTCACCCCGTGGTTTTTTTCATGTTCGGACGGGCAATGGAAAGAGACGGTGAAATGCCGCGTATCCCGGTTTTCTGTCTGGCCGTTATCGGTTTGCTGGGGGTATTGTACGCCATGTTCATCGTGTAGCCGGCATGGAGCGCATCGCCCATAAAGATATGCGAGGCAAGCGATGTAGGGGCGCACATCGGTGCACCCCTACGAGGCGGTCCGTTATCGGTTTCAGGACGAATATCACGGGCGTCATCATCTTGCAGAATGAAAATTGCGGCGTGAAAATGATTCGGTATTATCACGTACGCATCCAAATCGACATCCGGACGCAGCGCTGCCGTTTTCAGCCATTCCTCCCGGACAATTACCCCGTACGGGGTCAACCGCACCCCCCATCCATCACCTGCCGAAGAGGCATTCCCGCTGGAACGAACAGATGGTCACGAAACAGGCACCGGCACGGTGGTAATCGTACCCCCGCAAGCGCATGATCCGACGGTGATGACTGTCAGGGGTGCAGGACATTCACGTTCCCCCGGCTGCAGGTCTCCAGTCTGACGTGGGTTTCACGGCAAGTGCTTCCAATAGCACGCCCGATCGGGAAACAGCTTCCGCACGCCACCCCGGGGATCGTCGCAATCCCCTGCATTACGGGGAATCAGGTGAATATGCAGGTGGAAGACCGTCTGCCCGGCGACGGCGCCGTCATTGATGCCGATATTGAAACCAGCGGGGACGCTGGCCCGCACCATGTCGGCGAAGGGTTGCTGCGTGGTATGCAGCAACCGCTGTCGCACTTGGTCCAGCAGAGCGAACAATGCCGTCCGCTCTTCGGCCGTGGCCTCAAAGAAGGAAACAATGTGCCGCCTGGGGATGATCAGCGTGTGTCCGGGATTAACGGGAAAGCCGTCGGCTATGGCAACGGCCAGGTCGTTTTCGGCGCGAATATCCGCGTGAGTCAGGGTGCAGAACGGACAGCCCTGCCCTGTTGCATCGCTTGTTCCAGTTTGCATGATTCGCCTCTGCACTGCGGGGTATCGTCCAACCGCCACGGGTGACCGACGGGTTCCCGGGCTGTAAAAAAGCCGCTGCCCCGGATCATCTCCGGAACAGCGGCCTGGTGTTCATGTTGTTGTGTTAGCCATTACGCAGAACCATTATCGAAATTCTCCGGGAATACACTGCATCACGCCCAGGGGATACCTTGGTAAGGCCACCTTCACATTTACCAGAACAGGCAGGCTAACCCCAATACTGTTCACTTAATATAGTTTTTGTGGTATTCTGTCGAAAATTC
>CAYSWG010000276.1:0-3322 GCA_964434465.1 uncultured Geobacteraceae bacterium | reverse complement strand
CTATGCTCGTTTCTAAGCCATCAAGTGAATCGGTTGATGCCTTGCGAACAGGCGGTGTCTTAAGGCGTGCAAAGTTATATCTGCATTTATAGCAGAATTTTGCATCATCCAGTATCTCGGTGCTGCACTGCGGACAGTACACTGACTTTCCCCTCTAAGATAAAACTCTTACAGCGAAAAATTATATCATTTTGAGTTTATAAATGTGTAATATTTGCATCGCGGCCAGTTATTCTTTTTCTCTGCCTGCCTTGAATGAAACTCTTGCGATCTGGGTACAAACTCAGGCAGCCTTGACAGCTTTAATCTCTTTCTCTATTTCATAACGTCTCCTTCTCCAACAGAATACGAAATAAAGCGTTATTTTATGCCTTGCTTGCCACTATTCAGCGCCTCTGCCAGCACTTCCACCGCAATTGGAGCTGCTGTAAGACTGCCGAATCCTTCATTTTCTGCTACAACGGCAACAGCATACCTTGGATTATCAGCCGGCGCAAAGCCGATAAACCATGAGTGCGGCCTTTCGTCGGCATCGATCTTTCCATTGCCATTTTTGTCTCCCACCTCTGCTGTGCCAGTTTTCCCAGCAACCCTGACCAGTTTAGCCTCTGGAAACTTGCCGTTCTCTCCTCTGCTAAAATCTGCATCGCTACTCAGAATATATTTCGCATTCATAATATATATCTTTTTAACGACACTTCCGGTGCCCGAAGTCATGACATCTTCCATCAGCCTGCTCATTTCTAATGCTGTTTTTTCCTGCACAACCCTTCCCATTTCAAGTGGCGCTGCAGAGACAAGAATCTTTTTGCCGTCACCAGTTCTAATCTCTTTAATTAAATTAGGGTTTAATATCACACCTTTGTTTGCTATGGCTGAGGCAGTCATAACCATCTGAACAGGTGTTGCCATAACTATATTCTGTCCAATAGAACCCTGAGCAACAAGTTTCGGATTTCTCTTAAAGTCGATTGCACTAAATAAAGCGCTCCCCCCGTGTTTATCATCGCTGCCCCATGAGAAGGCTCGGCTTGCAATGGCAATGTAACTATGATTTTTGATGTTGGGCATCAGATTGATTGTATTATTAAAACCGAACTTCCGGGCATAATCGAGCAAATTATGGCCGAGCGCAACGCCGATCTCGCTGAAATAGATATTGCATGACTCTGAATATCCTATGCTCAAATTAGTTGTTCCATGGTTGTGTATGTCTGATATGTCATATCTGTTTTTTTTGCTATTGCATGACACTGTAATATCATCTTTTATTTCGCCTTTCACGCTACGTTCCAGCCACGCTGATGCAACCAGTGTTTTAAATGTGGAACCCGGAGGGTAAACAGTGCTAAAAGCTCTATTTTCATAAGGCCTTTGCTCAATGTCTGAGAAGGCATTCCTCCACTCATTTCTATCTCGCGAGTTGGGGTCGAATGATGGGGTGCTGACTGCGCTGATTATATCGCCAGTCCTTACATCAAGCACAACTACCGCACCTTTTTTATCTTTCATTAAATCGTAAGCAAACCTTTGAACATTTGAGTCAATTGTAAGAATGATATCATCACCTAACTTCACGTTATTTAACGGGTCTGATGTTTTTTTGAATATCGGCATATGACTGCTTCCATTTAAAAAATTATTCAGTTCCTTTTCAAGATTTCGCTTGCCAAATATTGGACTGTAATGTCCGATAATATGATAAAACTCCGGTCCAGCAGTATATTTTCTCTCCTGACTCCATGTTTTTTCTTCAATGTCGCTCCAGGCAAGAACAACTCCATTTCTGTCAATGAACCTTCCCCTTTCCACTCTGTCTTCCATAAATGTCCGGTTGTTTGAGATAGATACTGACGTATTATCAAATACTATTCTTCCCTTGCTTATATAGAGAAAGGGAATGCTGTTTCTAACCCTTTCAAGTGTCGCAGATTTCAGATGTCTCATTTTTAGAGCATTCTCATCAATAACAATAAGATCTCCCTCAATCCTGAAAACTTTCTGTTCGATCAGCCTTTCCATAAGCTTTATAAATGCCCTATCTATGTAAATAGAATGAAAATACTTTTCTTTGTTAAAAATCATCCTGTCGGCAACAAAATAGAGAGCAGAGATAAAAAGGGCTCCTAATACTAAGTAAACGATGGTTTGCCTCCGCTTATTCATTTATTGCTCCAGATATTTTTAGGACCACCCCTGCCATTACGAATGACATTACCATTGAACTTCCTCCAAAGCTCACAAAGGGAAGTGTTATCCCAGTAAGAGGAATAAAGCTGAGGTTTCCGCCAATGATCATAAATGACTGTACACCGAACAGAAAAGCGATACCCATTACAAGAGAGCTTTTATACCTGTTTGATGTGTAATTTGCAATTTTAAGACACCTGTAAACGATAACAGCGTAAGCCAGCAATATTGTTAGCGCGCCCGCAAATCCTAACTCCTCACATATTGCCGCAAAGTTGAAGTCAGATTGCACTTCTTGAATTCTGTGGGGCTGACCATAACCAATTCCGGAGCCGTACCAACCGCCTGACGATATAGACCATAAAGCCCTTGAGATACTTTCGCTGAGATGAAAAGGGTCGAGCATCATGTCAAACCGTGTTTTAACAATCGAAGGTATTCCTGCGACATAAGAAATATAACCTGCGAGAGAGAGTAGGGCAATAAAAAGCACTATTGCCTTTGCACTGTTGACTGAGTGATAAAACATTAATAAAAAAACTATTAAAAGAAGAAACGAAGGCCCGAGGTCTCCCTGTATTATCACAGGCGCAATAGAAAGAGTGCACATGAGAACAAAGGGTCCTGCATAGGAATACCATGTTCTGATCCCCTCATCTTTTAAAATAGCCATTCCTTTACCTTTTTCATAAATATAACCTGCCATGAAAAGGATCATCATAAACTTTACTAACTCAATCGTCTGGAAAAAAAATAGCCATAGCTTTTTCCCATTGATTTCTCTTCCAAACTTCATGGTAAGGCCTATAAGAATGACAGAAAGGACAACCCAGAGATATTTTTTCGATGAAGTCCAAGATAAAACTTTATCATTTGTTAAGGTAATCACACCTATCATGCTTAGCGCACCTACAATAATTGAAATAAAATGTTTTGAGCCAAGTAATGCAAGGGCCAACACATTGTTTTTTATTTCAGCATCGGGATTTTTGCTTAATGCAGAATTTATAGCCTCGTTTCTAAGCATCGCCAGGTCTGGAGATAATCTGAAGATAACAATTGCCCCTATGCCAGTAAGCAGAGCAATGGCAGGGAGGATAAAAGGATCTGCCCCCGGCAGTCTTTGCCTCTG
>CAYSWG010000275.1:0-3335 GCA_964434465.1 uncultured Geobacteraceae bacterium | reverse complement strand
CGAACAGCGGAAAATGACCAACAGTATCGTTACAAAAACGAAAGGGGGGTTTTTAGGCCCGATAACTATACCTGTAACAAGTCTGCTGATGAACGTCCGAATCTTTACTATCCAATCGTCAATCCTCACACCAACGAAGAGGTATGGCCTAATCGTACAGCTGTATGGAGATACAGCAAAGAAAGACATGAGCAAAATGTTCAGGATGATCTCGTGTTTTGGGGAAAGGATGGCAAGGCAAAGGTGCCATCATTCAAGCGATACAGACACCTGCTCAGAAGCGGGGGCGGCACTGTACCAACAACATGGTGGCCTCATGAAGTGGTGGGCCATACCGATGAAGCCAAGAAAGAGATCAATGCCATCTTTGCAGAAGTTGATACAAAAATTGATTTTGTCACCCCTAAGCCTACTCGACTTATTGAACGCATATTGCAGGTTGCGTCTGATCCTGATGCGCTCATTCTCGACTCCTTTTCCGGGTCCGGCACCACCGCCCATGCCGTCCTATCCCTCAATGCCAAGGATGGCGGGAACCGTAACTTCATCCTGGTGGAGTGCGAGGACTACGCCGACAGCCTGACTGCTGAACGGGTCCGAAGGGTGATTAACGGCTATGAGTACGAGGGGACTCAGAAGGAAGAACTGCTCCGCCAGAAGGTCAGCTATTCAACCCTCAAGGACGCCCAGAAACTGCTACGGGAGATCGAACACCTGGAGCAGGTGAAGGGCAAGCAGTTCGACAAGATCAGCAAGAGCATTAAGGATGATACCTTGTTGGTTCTGGGTGAAAAGAAGATCACCGAGCGGACCGAAGGTCTGGGAGGAGGATTCACCTATTGTGAACTCGGCCCACCGCTGGACCTGGACAAGCTGCTGACCGGTGAATTCCTGCCCGACTACCAGAGCCTTGGCGCATGGTTGTTCCATACTGCAACGGGAATGGCGTTGGATCATGTAGGGGCGCAATTCATTGCGCCCGGTCCTGGCATTGCGCCCGATTCGAATGTGCCGACAGATCAGGGCGCGATGAATCGCGCCCCTACGGACATTGCGCAATGGTATCTGGGCGACAGCCCCAGCTACCATGTCTGGCTGATCTACCGGCCCGACCTGGACTGGCTCAAGTCCCGTGACGCTGCCTTGACCCTGACCCTGGCGGAGAAGATCGCCGCGTCTATTGTAGGTGCGCGGCTTGCTGCGCCCAATGAATCGACCGATAAGAAACGCCATCTGGTATTCGCCCCGGCCCGGTTCGTAGCCAGCAAGCATCTGCTCCCTCTTGGTGTCGAGCATGCCCCCTTGCCGTTTGCCTTGTACCGGTTCGAGAAGGAGTAAGGGCGGTTAGCGAACCGCCCCTACATGTGGAAGAACATGACCTTCAACCCCGACATACACCAACGTCGTTCCATTCGCCTGAGGGATTACGATTATTCTCAGGCAGGTAAGTATTTCGTGACTATTTGCGCCTGGCAAAGGGAGTGCCTGTTTGGTGAAATTGTTAATGGTGAAATGCAGTTGAACGATTTGGGACAGACAATGGAAACGGTATGGTTCTGTTTGCCGGATCATTACATCGGCATCGAATTGGATGAATTTGTCATCATGCCGAATCATTTTCATGGAATAATTGACATTGTAGGGGCGCAATTTATTGCGCCCGATTTAGGCATTACGTCCTATGGTGATAAATCGGCATCGAACCAGGGCGCGATGAATCGCGCCCCTACGGTTGGGGGCGTTGTGCGCGGCTTCAAGGCACGGTGTACCCATGCAATCAACATTATCCGCAGCAATCTCGGCTGCCCCGTTTGGCAGCGTAACTATTACGAGCGGGTGATTCGTAACGAAACGGAATTGACACGGGCGCGGGATTATATCGTCAACAATCCGCTGAAATGGGAACTGGACAAGGAAAACCCGGCAAATCTGCCGTAGGGGCGGGCCTTGGTCCGCCCGTTCAGACGAAGGCGTGGGCCTAGGTCCGCCCGTGCAAATCAAGGGCGCAGCAAGCCGCGCCCCTACAATGGACAACCATGGAACTTAAAGACTTTCAACAACGCGTTCTCGACACCCTCGACAGCTACCTAGACGAACTGACCACCAGTCATGCCAGCTTCGTCAAGATTGCCCAATTGAAGGCAGCCGATCCTGATCTTGACCTGGACCTGCCGGACTTCACCGAAAAGGCATGGGGCAAGCTCCGGGATGCTGCCAAGCTTCCACCGGTACGCGCAAAGATCCCCTTCAGCCATCGGACTAACGGTATCGGTTGTCCGGTCCCATCCATAGCCTTCAAGGTTCCGACAGGTGGCGGGAAGACGTGGCTGGCAACTAATGCCGTCTCCCGTATCATGTCCAAGTGGCAACGACGTAACAGCGGTTTTGTCCTCTGGATCGTTCCTAACGAGTCAATCTACACCCAGACGAAAAAGGCCCTCACCAACCGGGAACACCCGTATCGTCAGCAGCTGGACAAGGCGGCAGCCGGTCGGGTCAAGATCATGGAGAAGAATGACCCGTTGAACAAGCGGGATGTAGATAGCCATCTCTGCGTGATGCTGCTGATGTTGCAGTCGGCCAACCGGGAGACCCAGGAGACGCTGCGCATCTTCCGCGACCGGGGCAATGTCCACGGCTTCTTTCCGGTGGGAGATGACTATCTGGCCCACCATCAGGAACTGCTCAAGGTGCCCAACCTCGATGGCTACGGTGAGCGTGATACCATGGGGGCCATCGTCAAGGACTCCCTCGGTAACGTCCTGCGTTCTATCCAACCGATTGTCGTGCTGGATGAAGGCCACAAGGGGTATTCCAAGCTGGCGCTGACTACCCTCTACGGCTTCAATCCAAGTTTCGTGCTGGAACTATCGGCCACTCCCAAGGACCGGCCCAAAGACACCCCGCCCATGTATAGCAATTGGCTGGTGGATGTACGGGGAACGGAACTGGACCGGGAGGGGATGATCAAGCTGCCGCTCAATGTGAATGTACATGGTGGGGAGGAGTGGCGAGACTGCCTGCGGGAGAGCCTGGAGCGGCTGACCGAGCTACAGCGCGAGGCTGAACGGTTGCAGAGCGACACCGAGCGTTACATTCGCCCGATTGCCTTGATTCAGGTGGAGCGAACCGGGAAGGACCAACGGGAGAGTGGACTGATCCACGCCGCAGATGTGCGGGAGTACCTGTTGGCGCTGGGAGTGAGTGAGAAGGAAATTGCCGAGAAGACGGCTGAGAAGAATGAGCTAAAGGACCCGGAGAACATCGACCTGCTCAGTCCGACCTGTCAGGTGCGATTCATCATCACGAAACAGGCGCTACAGGAGGGGTGGGAC
>CAYSWG010000274.1:0-3343 GCA_964434465.1 uncultured Geobacteraceae bacterium | reverse complement strand
GGGACCTTGTCCAGGATAACCCCAAGGTAGTTGCCCTGGGTGAAATCGGGCTGGACTTTTATCGGGACCGGTCCCCTCGGGATGTACAGGAAAAGGTGTTTCGCCGGTTTCTCATCATGGCTTCCGAACTCTCCCTGCCCGTTGTCATCCACGACCGTGACGCCCACGACGCAATTCTGCGCATCCTCAGGGAAGAAAAACGACGGAGCCTGCGCGGCGTGCTCCACTGCTTTTCCGGCGACCTGGCCATGGCTCGCCAATGCATCGAATTGGGCTTTTCCCTCTCAGTGACCGGAACGCTCACCTTCCCCGCCAATGAGCAGTTGCGCCAGGTGGTGAGAAGCGTTGCCATTGATCACCTGCTCCTGGAAACCGATTGTCCCTACCTGGCGCCCACCCCCTATCGGGGCAAGCGCAACGAACCATCCTACCTGCGCATTACCGCCGAAAGAGTTGCGGAACTGAAAGGGTTATCGCTGGCCGACGTGGCCCGGGCAACCACGCGCAACGCCGAGAAACTGTTCGGCATCGGTACCGGGAATCAGCAGGAAACCATCGCCTACGCCATCCGCAACTCCCTCTATCTGAACATAACCAACCGCTGCAGCAACCACTGCACCTTTTGTGCTAAGTTCAGTGATTACCACGTCAAGGGTCATTTCCTGCAACTGAATCGCGAACCGTCAGCCAGGGAAGTTCTGGACGCAATGGGCGATCCCCGAATGTACGATGAAATCGTCTTCTGCGGTTACGGTGAACCGCTGCTCAGACTCGACCTGGTTCGCGAGGTTGCCGCAACCCTGAAACAGCAGGGTTGCCGGATCCGGATCAATACGGACGGCCAGGCCAACATGGTTTACCGGCGCAACATACTCCCCGAACTGGCCGGACTGGTCGATGTCATTTCCGTAAGCCTTAACGCCGCCGATGCCGAAACCTACCAGCAGTTGTGCGCTTCCCCCTTTGGCCCGGAAGCCTTTGCCGGCGTCTGCGATTTCCTGACCGCAGCCAAACAACATATTCCCACAGTGATTGCCTCGGCCGTAGCCGTGCCCGATCTGGATCTGGAACCGGTACGCAAGCTTGCCGAGGACCTTGGAGTGCAGTTCCGCCAAAGGGAGTACGCCGATGTGGGCTGAGAGGGGTACCGAAGGAACAACTCCCGCCGTCATGGGCATCTGTCTTGGCGCCTGCACGGTCAGCGGTGCCTGGCGGGACGGGGATCAAATCATTGGCATGAACATCCCCCATGCGGGCAAGGTTGCGGAAACCCTCCAATCAATTGTGGGTGAAACCCTGCCGGTCCGTCTGGGCATCACCGGTCGCGGCATTCGCAACCAGGTGGCACTGCCGACCATTACAGAGCCTGAAGCGGTGGAACTGGCCTACGAAGCCGTTCGTGATGCCCTGCCAGAAATCGATTGCATCATCTCCGCCGGTGGTGAAACATTCCTTGCGTATCTGCTTGACAACAACGGGCGCATCCGCGCCGTCCACACGGGAAACAAATGTGCTTCCGGTACCGGCGAATTCTTCCTGCAGCAGATAAAACGCATGGGCCTCGACATGGAAGAGGCTGTCGCCGCCGCAACCAGCGCACCCCCCTACCCTCTGGCCGGACGCTGTTCGGTCTTTTGCAAATCCGACTGTACCCACGCCCTGAACAAGGGGACTGACAAGGCCCGCGTCAGCGCCGGACTCTGCCAGGTTGTGGCCGGAAAAATTATCGAGTTACTGAAAAAAGCCAAGCCGCGCCGGGTGCTGGTCATTGGCGGCGTGTCGGCAAACCGGGCCGTAATGGCGTTCCTGCGCCAGTATCATGTCGATACCTACACCATCGAACAGTCACCCTATTTCGAAGCGTTTGGCGCACTCATCTGGGCGGAACGCCAGGGGCGACTACTCACCAGCACCCAAGCACTTATTGGTAAATCAAGCAGTTCATTCACCTTTCTTCCAAGTTTACTTGAGGGATTCAAGCGGGTCAGGTTTACGGAGTCGACGCGCGAGAACGTTACCGACGGCGCGTACATACTCGGCCTCGATGTTGGCAGCACCACGACGAAGGCGGTACTCATGCGCAGCGACACCTGTGCCGTCACCGCGCACGTCTATCTGCGGACATCGGGAGATCCGATCGAAGCCAGTCGCCGCTGCTATGCCAAACTGCTGGATCAGATTCCGGATCGGAGCGCCATAACCATAATCGGTCTGGGCACAACGGGCAGCGGCCGGCAGATCGCCGGACTCCACGCCGGAACCGATGGCGTAATCAACGAGATAGTTGCCCACGCCACGGCAGCGGTCTACTTCGATCCCGACGTGGAAACCATTTTCGAAATCGGCGGCCAGGACGCCAAATACACCTGCATCAGCAACCGGGTGGCAAGCGACTATGCCATGAACGAAGCATGCTCGGCAGGCACCGGATCGTTTCTTGAGGAAGCCTGCCACGAATCCCTCGGCATCACAACCGAGGAGATCGAAAGCATTGCGCTCAGATCAACGGCGGTACCCAACTTCAGCGACCAGTGCTCGGCATTTGTCAGCAGCGACATCAAAACCGCCGTGCAGGAAGGGATTGCCATTGAAGACATCGTTGCCGGACTCGTCTACTCGGTCTGTCAGAATTATCTCAACCGGGTCAAGGGGTCAAGGCCGGTGGGCAGGAAAATATTCATGCAGGGGGGCGTCTGCTACAACAAGGCTGTACCGGCTGCAATGGCCGCCCTGTGCGACCGTGAAATAGTCGTTCCCCCGGAACCGGGGCTCATGGGCGCCTTTGGTGTTGCCCTTGAAGTCAATAATAAAATAAAGGCGGGCATCCTGCCACGGCGTGACTATAGCCTGCGCGAACTTGCAGACAGGTCGGTGGACTACCATGAGTCGTTCATATGCGGTGGCGGCAAGGATGGCTGTGACCGCCGCTGTTCCATTGCCAGAATTGCCGTCAGTGGGGTGATTCACCCTTTTGGCGGCGCCTGCGACCTCTATTACAATCTGCTGCGCAACCGTCAGGTGGATACCGCGGGACGTGACCTGGTCAAGGTTCGGGAGTCCCTGGTTTTTGCCGACCAGTCGGGTGACCCGGCTGACTCCGGCACGGGAAAGACCATCGCCATTCCCGCATCGCTGATGACCGCAACACTCTACCCCTTTTATCAGGCTTTTTTCAGAGCCCTCGGCTGCACCGTCATCGCCGGCCGCACGGCAGACCCCCAGGCCCTGGAAACTCCGGGTGCGGCATTCTGCTTCCCGGTAATGCAAAGCCATGCCTACGTACACGGCCTCCTTGACCAGCCCGTCGATCTCGTCGAAGAGCGTGTCGGGGTCGAGGACGACG
>CAYSWG010000273.1:0-3371 GCA_964434465.1 uncultured Geobacteraceae bacterium | reverse complement strand
CCCGCTGTGGATCCCCCAGGGCTGCCTGGCCCTCGGCTTCACCGGGCGCTATTGCCACCCTGGAGACGAGTACCAGCTGGAGCAGGTGAAGACGTCCAATCTGAAGCTCCTTCTGGGCAGTTCGGTCGGTCTGCCATCGCTGGAGCGCAACGATCTGTTTCCCGAAGCCCATCCAGCCGGCCCAGCCGAAACAGGCCGTAAAAGGATAAGGATCGGTTCGAGGCTGGTCGCGGGCATCTGCCTCGCCGGGCCGGTACTGCTATTCGGCCTGCTTTTCCTGATTTACCGGTTCACCCTGAGTGGCGTTGGCGACAATTTTCTAAGGACGGTGGCGAACTGAGATGAAAGAAGGCATCAGGAAGTTTCTCAAGATATTTCTCATCATCACGGCCTGTATCCTGGTAGCTCTCTTGATCATTGGCGTTGTGCTGGTTCTCGATTGGCCATGGTGGGTCGGTTTCTTTCTGCTGCTCCTCCTCGCGGGCCTCTGGCTCGGCTGCTATTTCCTTCGCAAGATCTGGCGCCGCCGCCGGGAAGTGAATTTCGTCAGCGACATGGCTGAGCAGGACGTTGCCCGAATGAGGGCGCTGTCGGCTAAAGAGAAAACCGAGCTCAAGGACCTCCACGACAGATGGAAAACCGCTGTTGACAGGCTTCGCAAATCCCATTTGCGAAAGCTCGGCAATCCCCTTTATGTGCTTCCCTGGTACATGGTGATCGGCGACAGTGGCTCCGGCAAGACAACCTCGTTGAACAGCGCCCGGCTTGCATCTCCTTTTTCCGACCTGAGCAGGGTCCAGGGCATATCCGGGACCAAACAGTGCGAATGGTATTTTTTCGAACAGTCGGTAATTATCGATACGGCAGGCCGTTACACGATACCTGTCAATGGCGACAGGGACAAGGACGAGTGGCAGAAGTTTCTCGCCCTGCTGCTTAAATACCGGCGGAAAGAACCTCTGAACGGTCTTATCGTTACCGTTGCCGCCGACCGCCTGCTGACGGCGGGGCAGGAGGAACTGGAGAGTGACGGGCAGGCGATTCGCCGGCGTATCGATGAACTGATGCGCGCATTGGGGGTACGGTTTCCGGTCTATACACTGGTTACCAAATTCGATCTGGTCAACGGAGTTAACCGTTTTTGCGAGAGCCTCCCGGAAAAAAGCCTTAATCAGCCCATGGGGATTATAAACCAGGACCGTTCGGCCGATGTTGACGCCTTCATGGAGCGGGCTCTCACCACCATCGACGAGCGCCTGAGAAACCTCAGGCTGCAGCTGTTGCACCAGCCGGACGCCAGGGGCGCCGATCCCGCGCTCCTCCTGTTTCCCGAAGAATGCGAGAGACTTAAAGACGGGCTTGGCATATTCATGTTGAACGTTTTCCGCCAGAATCCCTACCAGGAAACGCCGATGTTGCGCGGACTGTTTTTCAGCAGCGGACGGCAGGAAGGAAATCCCCATTCGCACTTTTCGGAAACCGTTGGGATTTCCCGCGAAGAGGAAGCGCTGCCCGGCACCAACAAGGGATTATTTCTCCACGATTTTTTCGCGTCAATCCTGCCCCATGACCGTTCCTTGCTGGCTCCGACCCGACGGGCGATAGAATGGCGCATGCTGACCGGCAATCTGGGCCTCACTTCCTGGGTCATAGTCGGCATAGCGCTCTGCGGACTTCTCAGCTTTTCCTTTGTCAAGAACATGAAAACCATCAGAGACATATCCCAGGAATTTTCCCGTCCCGCCATGTTGAGCGACGGCGCGCAATCCGGCCTGGCTGCCATGGACCGGTTCCGCAAGGAGATTCTGGTGGTGGAAGACCGGAACCGTCACTGGTGGATTCCCCGCTTCGGACTCAATGAGAGCATCAGGGTCGAGCGGGAACTGAAGGACAGGTACTGCAGGCAGTTCAAGGAGTTTCTCCTTACCCCTTTTGACGGCAGGATGGCGACGGCAATGACGGCCATTTCAGCTGCCACTCCCGATGAGGTTTACGGCCAGTACGTGGTTCATGTGATGCGGCGCATCAACATACTCAAGGCCAGGCTGGAAGCCTCCGGGATGGATGGACTTCTGGCGAAACCCCAGCCCTCGTATGTTTCGTTCATGGACAATCCCGACCCCGGCATGACCCTGGAGACGAGGAAGGTCTTTGGCAACCTCTATCTCTATCATCTGGTCTGGCGGACCGGTTCAGCGGATACCGCCAGGGAGATGGCGGAGCTCCAGTCGTGGTTGAAGCAGCTCATTGCGGCAAAAGATGGGGATCTGCATTGGGTGGCGGTCTGGGTGGATACCCAGAGCGGCCTGCCGGCGGTCACGCTCAAGGAGTTCTGGGGGGGAAGCCTCACTGCCCCCGGGGAGAAATGGGTTTCCCCCTCATTCACCCGCAAGGGTAAAAATACCATCGATTCTCTGCTAGCCGAACTGAAGGCCGCCTTTCCCGACGCGGCGGTGATCGCTGGCCGCAAGGCGGCCTTTGACGGCTGGTATCGCAATGCCGCCCTTGAATCGTGGCAGGGATTCGCCGTCGACTTTTCCAAAGGGATCGAGCGTCTGCGGGGGGCAAGGGAATGGCAGCCGGTGGCCGCAATAATGGCAAGCGACAAGGGGCCATATTTTTCCCTGCTGAACAAGATGGCGGTTGAACTGGAACCCCTGGCAACCGGAGGAGCGGCGCCGTCCTGGGTGCAGCGGGTATATCTGTTCCAGGCCGCCAGGGCGCAGGGAGTGATTGGAAATGCCGCTGTATTGAACCGTGTTCCGGTGAGAGGAAACAGACTGATCACAACCATCAGAAGAAACATCGGCAGGGAGGCCGCCGCGCATCAAGAGAATACTCAGGTGGCCGCGGCCAAGTCGTATCAGGAATACAGAAAGGCCCTCACAGCAATCACGCCGGTATCCGCATCCCAAAACATGGCGTTTCAACTGGCTTCGCAGACGTTCGCCGATGATCCGGCGAGTGGCAGGTCCCACTTTTACGCGGCCGTCGCGGCCATGTCGAGGCTGAAAAGCGGCATATCCGCGGATACGTCGGACCAGATTTTTTCTCGGCTTCTGCGGGGGCCGGTGGATTTCCTCTGGACCTATAGCAGGCGGGAAAGCGCCTGCCGGCTCCAATCCATGTGGGAAGAGCAGGTGCTAGCCCCGACCATGGGGATGACGCCGCAACAGGCGATACCCGTCCTCTTGGGGCCCGATGGTCTGGTGTGGCGCTTCGCGAAAGGGCCGGCGGCGCCGTTCCTGAGAGGCAGCATGCATGGCTACGGGGCAAAGGAAGCATTGGGGGGGACCGTGCCCCTGAATAATTCGCTGTTCGCGTTTCTCGGCAAAGGCGGGCAGGCACAGGCCGCAGTCATGGCGATGGGC
>CAYSWG010000272.1:0-3375 GCA_964434465.1 uncultured Geobacteraceae bacterium | reverse complement strand
ATACAACGGGTCCAGAAACGCCGCACAAAGAAACCCGACCGCGCCGGTATACAGTAACAGCTTCATCGCTTCACCTTCGTAGCAACCAGGTAAACCCTGCGCCACTTTCTTACCGAATTAACGAGAAAAAGAGCATCGGCCACAGCCAGATCCCGGGGGCTGATGACCCGTTCAGCAACTATTCCGCAATCAAGCAGATAACCGCGATACGTCCCGGGCAACAATCCGCTTTCACGGGGGGGAGTCCATAACGCGCCGAGCATTTTTACGACAATATTGCTGCATGTGCCTTCAGTAACTTCATTGCGTTCGTTGACAAACAGTACATCAACGCAATCCTGATGCTGTGCCGCTACATGTTCGTAGAATTCGCGCCGTGTCGTCTTGTGGTATAGAAACGGATCAGCAGAAGAAACCGGCTGCGCGGCAAGAGTAACCAACGCCTTACCCGCTGACTGCGGCACAATCTCACTGTCTTCGATACTGAAACTGCCGCATTCCTTCACCACTACACGCACTTTTCTCGGATTGTCAAAAATACTGCCGTAGCGTATGAGACCCTCACGAACGGCATGAATATCCACCACAAAGCCGAAATAGCCTGCCGATTGACGGAGACGTTCAAGGTGGCGCTCAAGGAGGAAATAGCCCCTCAACGGCTCGTAAAGAAATGATTCGATGAGGTGAAAAACCGCAGGAGGAGCAGACGCAAATCGTGTCTTTGCCAAGCACTCCTCGTACTCTGCGGAAGGCTCCGAATCCCAGGTTACGCCACTCCCGACGGCCAGATGCGCTGTAGCTGTTTTCTTGTCAAGCACGACAGTGCGTATAGCGACACTGAAAAGCATTTCCCGCTTATGGGGAGCAATGTGCCCGATGCAGCCAGTATAGACTCCACGAGACCGCCTTTCCAGTCCACGGATAATTTCCATGGAGCGCTTCTTTGGAGCACCGGTTACCGAGCCACAGGGAAACAGAGCCCGAAAAAGCTCGTAAAGATCAACCTCTTTGCGTAATCGTGCCGAAATGGTCGAAGTCATCTGATGGACGGTTCGATGGGTTTCGATTTCGAAGAGCGCTGAAGCCGACACAGAACCGTTTTCTGCTATACGACCCAAATCATTGCGCAAGAGATCGACGATCATGAGATTCTCCGCACGCTCTTTGTCACTGTTCTGCAGAGCTGCTATCCGCTCCAGATCTTCGCTCAGCCACCGTCCCCGTTTCGCCGTACCTTTCATGGGTTTCACCGTAAGCGTGTGATCCCTGCAGCGAAAAAATAGTTCCGGCGAAGCAGAAACGATACTGTAGCTGCCCATGTCAATGAAACAGGCATACTCCGTGGGCTGCGCCATATATGCATCGCGAAAGCAGCTGCGGGGTGATCCGCTGTATGCGCTGAGAGTATCAAACGTCAGATTGACCTGGTAGCAATCGCCCCGGGCGATGAACTCCTTGACCTTTTCAACGGAATCGCGGTAGGTATCGGTGGATACCGCAGGCTGCCATGGAGAAAACCTCCTGTCGCACCGTGTTGCCGGGGGGCACCATTCATCCAGCGTGACAAAACGTTGCTCCCGGAATAACGCAAACCAAAGCAAGGGATGTTCGTGCAATGATCCATGGGGGAGGTCTGCGTCAAAACCGGAGGCTGCCTCATACGTGATGAAGCCCACGGCATGGTAACCGGACATTACTCCGTGCTCGACCTTGGCCATCGCCCGCTGCACCTGTTCAGGATCATGAACGGCAATCTGCTCAACACAATCGACATACCGGTGGAACAGCATTGGCTGACCACCTGCGGCAAGAAGCACTTCAGGACTATGCACGGGAAATACCTCCGGAACACACGTCCACGAGGGTACATCCCCGGCAACGCTCCATATGGTGCTTACCGACACATCCTTGTGAAATCCCCAGATGGCACAACACGAAATCGTATTTAACGGGGTCCACAGGATCAAACTTTTGCAACGCCGTAGTGATCTCCCTCGCCATCTTCCAGTCAGCAGTTTTGCGAAAGGTCAATCCCAGGTACCGACTGATCCGCCTGATGTGCGCATCGACGGGGATAGTCAACTTTGCCGGTTTCAGGCCATGCCATACGCCAAGGTCAACACCATCGGCAGGACGAACCATCCAGCGAAGGTACATGCAAAGGCGTTTACAGGCACTTCCTGCGGAAGGAGAGGGAAACAGAAAGGGAAAAGACGATGTTTTCGGAATAGTTTTCTGAAAGAATATCCCGGAATAATCCAGGTCCAGGATATCACGCACAACCGCGTTCAACATCGGCGTATAATCTGCGGCGCCTACCTGATCACGTTGCACGAAGAACCCCTGCAGGGATCCTGCCGCACAGACCATCTGTTTGATAGCCCAAAAGAGTGCGGCAACATCCTCGTCGGTATTGAACCGATGTTTAAATTTTGTGAGACTTGGCGGGAAATTCTGCGGCTGAAAAGACTCAATAAAACGGAGCGGTGATGGCATCATCGCTGCGACAACGTGCTCAACGCTCGTTTTGATCGCTGCAACGTTGCCGTACGCCAGACATGAAGCAACCAACCCGACAATTTCCTGATCACGGGGATCGGTGAACCGGTGACAGAAGGCTACCGGATCAATTTCTCGATAACGAATCGGCCGGTTGCGGTACAACTCTTCAAGGAGGCGCTTCAATTGCATGATGCCACCGGAATTAATCACGTATGAACTATGTCTGGGTTATCGTCTACTTGCTGAATCGACAACAAAGGTAACCGGTCCATCATTTATCAAACTAACCAGCATATCTGCCTGGAACGTTCCGCTCGCAACGACAACACCCCGTTGACGGAGGCATTCGATAAAAAAGGTATAAAGCTGCTGGGCAATTCCAGGATCTTCCGCCCGATCAAAAGACGGCCGTCTTCCCTTCGTGCATGATGCTGCCAGAGTGAACTGGGAAACAACAAGCACAGCACCTGCCACATCGACGACTGACTTATTCATCTTTCCCTGTTCATCAGGGAAAATACGCAGATTGAGCACCTTGTCAACCAGCCACTGCGCGTCAGCGGTTGTGTCGCCCTTTTCTACACCAAGAAACAGCAATATACCATATCCAATTGAACCGATGACGTCGGCCGCAACAAGTACTTCTGCTCGCTTGACCCGCTGTAACACAACTTTCATAGGGCGAATCCTTAGTCTAGCAATAGAAACACAGCAGAGATTACCGTAAAAAACAGAAAAATACCATATGAGCAGGTGCGCAGCACATGGAGCGACGCCCCACCATGCTGAACCAAACAACCTGTGAAACCGCGCAGGGCTTTCAACGCAGAACGCCCCTATCTGTGAAGACAGGGGCGTTCAGACAAAGGATCC
>CAYSWG010000271.1:0-3402 GCA_964434465.1 uncultured Geobacteraceae bacterium | reverse complement strand
CGCTATCCCTGCCTTGACGGAAGAACCGCTACGACCGGTTTCGACCGGCACTATATCTACCACACGGCCTGGGCGGGGCGGATCCTGGCCCGCACTAGGCCGGAATTCCATGTGGATATCTCGTCGTCCCTGTATTTCTGCTCCATGATCTCGGCCTTTGTGCCGGTCAGATTCTATGATTTCCGGGTGCCGGACCTGGTGCTGCACAACCTCCAGTGCGACCGGGCCGATGTGTGCAGCCTCCCCTTTGCCGACGGCAGTGTCCAGTCCCTGTCCTGCATGCATGTGGTGGAGCACGTGGGGCTCGGCCGCTACGGGGATCCCCTGGATCCGGAAGGGGATCTGCGGGCCATGGCCGAGCTGTGCCGTGTGCTGGCGCCCGGAGGCTCCCTGCTCCTGGTGGTGCCCGTGGGCCGGCCGCGCATAAGGTACAATGCCCACCGGATCTACCGATACGAACAGGTGCTCGCCGCCTGCGCCGGTCTCCAGTTGGAAGAATTCTCCCTGATTTCCGATGATGAGTGGTCGGGGGGGCTGATTACCCATGCCACAGCGGAGTTGGCTGACAGCCAGGAGTACGGCTGCGGCTGTTTCTGGTTCAGGAGGATGCCGTGAGGTTCACCGTGGGCACCTGCAACGAAGCGACCCGGACCGCCTGGCTGGCGCAGGCCCTGGCCGGGATTCCCCCCGGGTCACGCATTCTGGATGCCGGCGCCGGCCAGTTGCGCCACAAACCCCTTTGCGCCCATCTGGAGTACGTTTCCCAGGATTTTGCCCAGTACGACGGCCAGGGGAACGGCAGCGGCCTGCAGACCGGCGCCTGGGATCAGTCGCGCATCGACATTGTCAGTGACATTTGCGCCATACCGGAGCCGGATGGCTCCTTTGATGCGGTCATGTGTGTCGAGGTCCTGGAGCATCTGCCCGATCCCCTGATGGCCCTTGCCGAGTTCGCCCGGCTGCTCCGCCCCGGTGGCCAGTTGCTGCTCACGGCGCCCTGTTGCAGCCTGACCCATTTTGCCCCGTACCATTTCAGTTCCGGTTTTAACCGCTACTATTACGAGAGACACCTGCCGGAGCACGGCTTTACGGTTGTGGATCTGGCGGGAAACGGCAACTTCTTCGAGTATCTTGCCCAGGAGGTGCGGCGTATTCCCCTGGTTGCCGAGCGGTATGCGGGGACAAAGCCGCGTCTGTGGGAATACGGGGCGTTGTACGTGCTGGTCTCCCTGCTGCAGCGGCTGAGCGGTCGGGACCGGGGCTCGGCGGAGTTGCTCTGTTTCGGCTGGCACGTGCGGGCCGTCAGGGAGGGGACGCCATGATTCTTGTCCGGCTGTCAGGTGGACTGGGCAACCAGATGTTCCAGTACGCGGCGGGGCGCCGCCTGGCCCTGGTGCATGACACTGCTCTGCGCCTTGACACGGGGAGGCTGCGGCATACTGCGCCGGGTGATACGCTGCGGGAGTTTGCCTTGGGCTGCTTGGCCATCACCGCTGACCTGGCGACGCCGGCTGAAGAGCAGCTCTGCGCCCGTCTGGAACAGAAGGCAGCTGCGCCCCTTGGACGGCTGCTGGGTCGCTGCGGACGCGCCGTTCGCCGGTCCGGCACGCACTACGTGCGCCAGAAGTCCCCTGCCTTCGACGGTTCGATCCTTTCCCAGCCGGATAACTGCTGCCTCGACGGTTCCTGGCAGTCGGAACAGTATTTCTGTGATATCCGGGAGACCCTGCTGCGGGAATTTACCCCGTTCCGCCAGCTTGTGGCCCCCGACCGGCGCCTGGCTGACGAGATCAGTTCCTGCTCCGCCGTCTCCCTCCATGTGCGGCGGGGTGATTACCTGACCAATGCCCAGGCGGCGCGCCATCACGGCACGTGCAGCGTGGACTACTACCGGCGGGCCGTGACGCATCTGGCTGCCCATGGTACCGACGTGCGGCTGTTCATCTTTACCGACGACCCGAAGTGGGTTGCGGAAAACCTCAGTTTCGAACTGCCGTCGACCCTGGTAAGTGGGGCGGACGATGGAGATCCTTGCCGGGATCTCATGCTCATGCGCCTCTGCCGACATCACATTATCGCCAACAGTTCCTTCAGCTGGTGGGGGGCCTGGCTGGCCGACGATCCCGCCAAGATGGTCATTGCACCGGAGCGCTGGTTTGCCGATCCCGGCAGGGATGCTTCGGCGATTGTCCCCGAGACATGGCTGCGGGTATGACCATGGCAGGAGATCCCCGGGTTACCGTACTCATGCCCCTGCACAATGGCGAACCCTACCTGGCCGACGCACTTGCCAGTATTCTGGGACAGACGTTTACGGACTTCGAACTGCTGATCATCGATGACGGCTCCACGGACGGCAGTGCTGCCCTGGTCCGCTCTTTTGTCGACGGGCGCATTCGTCTGGTGCACAACGGGACCAATCTGGGCGTCACTGCCTCCCTGAACCGGGGCATCGCGCTGGCCCGTGGCGAATACATCGCCCGCATGGACAGCGATGATATCAGCCTGCCCGACCGGCTGGCCCGGCAGGTCGCCTTTCTGGACGCCAATCCCGACTGCGCCATGGTCGGAGTGACGGTGACCCTGATGGATACTGAAGGGGCGGACTGCGGCGGGTGGGACGACGATCGGCGGACGACGACTCCCGAGGCAATCCGTCGTTTTCTGCCCCGGGCCAACTGCATTGCCCATCCTGGCGTCATGATCCGGCGCTCGGTGCTGGGCGCCTATCGTTACGATGAACGGCAGCGGGTGGCCCAGGACTATGATCTCTGGCTGCGCCTTGCCGTCGATGGTCGGGTCATCGCGAAGCTAGACGAGCCGCTGCTTCGCTACCGGTTGAACCCTGCTTCGGTCACAGCGGCAAGCCGTGGGCGCCTGCCGGACCTGAAGAATGTGCGGACCAAGGCACACTTTCTCCGTCGTCGTCTGACCGAAAGAAAGCTTAATCGCTTCTGTTTGCGGGTTGCCATTTCCCTTGCCAAGGACCTCTGCTATGCCCTGGGCCAGGGTGTGGCTTCGCTGTATCGTCCGGAATCTGCCCGGTGCGGGGTATCTGTCCCGGAGGATGCTGCCGTTCTGGCCCGCGACCTGCGGCTCATGGACCTGAACAGCACGCCGGTGATCCGCTTACTGGCGGCGGTCGGCCGGGGAATCGGGCATCTGCTCCCCCTCCGAAACCGTTCCGGGCTGTTCTTTTTCTTCCCCTTCTTCCATGTGGGGGGCGCCGAAAAGGTCCATGCCCAGGTGGTGTCCTGCTGCGCCGAGCGCCGACCCTGGGTGTTTTTTACCAAAAAGTCGGCGAACCGCGCCTTCCGTGGGCTGTTTCCCCACCAGGCGCGACTCTGGAACCTCTGGCCGTTCCTGAAATACGGCTACCCGTTCAAGATCGGAAGAGCACAC
>CAYSWG010000270.1:0-3430 GCA_964434465.1 uncultured Geobacteraceae bacterium | reverse complement strand
AGATGGGTGTTGACGATCACATGCCGCTCTGAACCATCCTTACAGCAAACGATCGATTCCGACGGTGGCAGTGTCATGCCGGAGGCCGTACTGCCTGAGTCGAGAACAGCCCGCCACTGGCTGAGCCGGGATTCTCGCCCGTCAGCATCGGTACAGGCGTGGCGCAACCAAACTTCGAGAGTGGGAATATCCTCGGTGTTATATCCGAAGCACTCGGTAAAGGAGGTATTGACATGCTTGATGACGCCGGTGCTGTCGGTCCAGGTAACGCCGATCGGCAAGACGTCAATGATTGCCGTGAGAGTCTTTTCACCCTCGAGCAGCGCCTGCTCCGCGGTCTTCCGAATCTGTGCCTTACGTGCTTCGGCCAAGGAGCGGGTCATGTCAACAATGGAGTACTTGAGGTTTTCCAGTTCACCGAAAAATGTACCTTCCGGGACGTGGGCAGGATCCGCCTCGCCTGAACTCATCTTCTTGGCGTAGGCTTCAATGGCCTGCAGCGGTCTGATCACTTTGCTGCGAATGAGCTGAAAGGGAATGAAGACCAGGAAAGCATTCAAAGTCACAATCGCCAGGATGGTAATCAGGGCGAAACTGCGCAACGACTGCTCAAGAAACCTGGGGGTCATGTAGACCTGTACACTCCCCACATGCCTGCCGTAGATGTCGATACGTGCCGACTGGCTCAATAACCCCCTGGCCTCAATCGCGCCGGTTGCTGGGACGACACGCCACTGGCCATCCCTGACATATCCGTAAACATTTCCAGGGGCAGTGGCGCCCCTGATGGTGACGGCATAAACATCACCATGCCGCATGGTGCTGGTAACGACTGCGGCAACCTGCTCGGTGTCAAAGTTCCAGAGCGGGAGAGCAAGGCTGTTTGCCAACTGTGCGGTGATGACCGTAAGGTTGTATGCCTGGTCACTGGTCCGCTCGCTCCGTTCCCAATAGTAATTGGCGACACCAAAGGCGGACAACACCACGGTCGTCACCGCCACCAGTGTTAGAATGATGATTTTTGTCAGCGACTTGTCAGTTTTTTGCATGGGACTCGGTTTCACGTAACGTATCACCACCCAGCGATGCATCACCGACCTGCAACGGTAGCGGTGGCAGGCAGCAGTACAACTCCTGGACTATGGTACCGGTTTTTTGCATCAGGGACCCGTATCGGCAATATTCGGAAAATCTTTAACCAGACCAAGCAGTTATCCGATACATCCACGGGACATGAAAAAAATCATCCAGTATGGGGGTGAAATGATTAGAGGAATGTCTGATTGCCGCATCGCTCATGTATGACTGCCGAATAGTTCATGGCACTCACTGGCAAACAGGGGGAGTCTTGATGGGCAACGGCAGGTTCGTCAGCCGACCGTTGCCGAAAACTCGCAGGCGCCACAGGTGCAGATCCGCGTCCCGCACACCGGACAGGCGGGATTCTGCGGATCACGACCATCAACCGTTGCGCCGCAGCTGCTGCAGGTGTAGCGGTAGAAGGCGAAATTGCAGTTGCGGCAGAACAGCAGCAGCTCGTTATCCTCCTTGCGGGCAATATGGACCGATGCGCAGATCAGGCAGAGGGAAGCCAGGGCCGGCTCGTTTCTGATGCCGTCGCGGTTCCGGCGGTACTGTTTGTACAGTTGGGCAGCGGTGTCCCTATCCAATGGTTCCATCCCTTCTCCCCATCGTAACGTCGTAACGAGATACGGTGCTCACCCCGGAAGCAAAGCAGCACCTGCCCCACCGATGTATTTGCGGTCCGGTCAGACCTGACCCCCCTGACACGATGCGTCCTGCTCCGCCTCGAGCCGTTCTCTGATGGACACATCGTACCCCAAATGCACGGCGCGCTGAATCGTCGCAACCTTCCAGTTTCTTGCGGCAAGCTGACGGGAATAAAACCAGTCTTCCGCACCAGCCATGGACAAACCTTCACCCACCGGAGGATAGCCCAACTCCCGCAGGACTGCCGGTTGTACGTAAAAAAATGCCCCATTAAAGGAGCTTTTAATATATACCTCTTCGCCGGCAAGCAACTCCACCCGCTCGGTCGCATGGCTTATGGCCTGCAGTGGATCATGGTGAAGACACACCAGCCGGACATCGCGCCAGTGACACAGTGCATGGGCATCCCGCAGCCAGCTCTTCTCCACGAGCATGTCATCATCAGCAACAGTCAGTGAAGCAACGCCTTCCAGCGTGAGCAGTTTGAATGCCTGGCACAGGGCAAAGGATTTCTGCCATTGGGGGACAGCATCGTGCGTATTCACCAGCAGTTTGTCAACGAGCCCCTGCTCCCTGAGTTCAAGCAGCTGCTTGAGGGTATCACGATCACTGCCGTTATCAACCACCAGCACGGCAAGCTCAGGTTCATGATGCCGCATGCTTTCAGCGGTTGTTTTCAGCAGGTGCGGACGGTTATAACTGATCACCACCGCCCAATCCCGTTTCACACCAGCAGAGGAAAACTCCTCAACCGGTTTTGCAAGCCGCTTCTCCAAGTGTGCAACCACTTCAAAAAGATACAAATGATTCTGTCTGATCATAGCAGCCTGCTTCTTAAGCAGCTTTTTGATGCGGGCCTGGTATGCAGACACTGCGAGCAGCAGCACAACGGTTACTGCACCGGCAAGAAGCAAGGACTCCATTTCGCACTCCAGTCTGAGAGATGAAAACCATTTTCCTGGTACCATGGCACCGGAAGACAGGCCCACTATGCAGCTTCCGAATCCCCATCGGTGACAACAAGCGATTCAAGATCAACCGCCAGTGTGCGTGCGATTTTTTTCAGAAGGGCGACGGAAGGGCCTCGCTTTCCTGACTCGATCTGGGAAATAGCAGCGGCAGACACCCCGCACGTCCTGGCCAGGTCCGCCGCTGAAAGACCGCGAAACTCTCGCCAGACCCGTACCGGATTTTCCCCATCCAGCAGGCGGTCCACCTCCTGGGCCGGTATCAGCTCCTCATCCCCGGATGCAACGGCGTTCTTCGCCGTATCGTACGCCCGAATGTCGGCGAGCATGCGGGCATCTTCCAGCAATTGTCGATATTCATCATACGGTATCACGGCGTATTCAGGCTTGCCGTCTTTTTGTATGACTTGCGGTTTCATTTCCACACGAACCTGCGTCCAGAACCATGACAACGAGTCGGTCGTCGTGAATTTCGTAGATAACCCTCCAGTCACCTACCCTCAAACGATATCCCTCCCTGCCCTGCAGCTTTGCGACATTGATGTTGGGGGCATGGGGATCAAGGGCCAATTGACGCAGCTTGTCCCTGATCAGCAGCGCCGTGGTGCGCGGCATGGCCATCATGGCTTTTTGCGCCCTCTTCAGATAGGTTAACTGGTACGCGATAATTACTTGCCTCAACTTTCGCAGCTGGTAATATTCGTTTAACCATCTGATAATTTTACGGTTTA
>CAYSWG010000269.1:0-3435 GCA_964434465.1 uncultured Geobacteraceae bacterium | reverse complement strand
AGCCAGGTGCTCATCGAAGAATCGGTACTTGGCTGGGAGGAACTGGAACTGGAAGTGGTCCGGGATGCGAAAAATCAGATGATAACCGTCTGTTTTATCGAAAATGTGGACGCCATGGGGGTCCACACCGGTGATTCCTTCTGCACGGCACCCATGCTGACCATCAGCCAGGAACTTCAGAACCGGCTGCAGCAGTATTCCTACGCCATTGTCGATGCCATCGAAGTCATCGGCGGCACCAACGTACAGTTCGCCCATGACCCGAAAACAGACCGGGTAGTGGTCATCGAGATCAATCCCCGAACTTCCCGCTCTTCGGCGCTGGCCTCCAAAGCCACCGGTTTCCCCATCGCCCTGGTCTCCTCCATGCTGGCCGCCGGCCTGACCCTGGACGAAATTCCCTACTGGCGGGACGGCAGCCTGGAAAAATATACTCCTTCAGGAGACTATGTGGTGGTCAAGTTCGCCCGCTGGGCCTTTGAGAAGTTCAAGGGATCGGAAGACAGGCTTGGCACCCAGATGCGTGCCGTGGGCGAAGTGATGAGCATCGGCAAGAACTACAAGGAGGCCCTGCAGAAGGCAATCCGTTCCCTGGAAATCGGCCGTTACGGCCTGGGCTTCGCCAAGGATTTCAACGAAAAGTCATTAGAAGAGTTACTGGGCATGCTGGCCGAGCCGTCCAGTGAACGGCAGTTCATTCTCTATGAAGCACTGCGCAAGGGCGCGGACATTGACCTGCTGTATCAACGCACCCACATCAAGCCCTGGTTCCTGCAGCAGATGCAGGAACTGGTGCAACGGGAAGAGGAACTGCTCCAGCACAAGGGGGTCCTGCCCCCGGACGACCTGCTGACCAGGGCCAAGAAAGAAGGTTTTGCCGACCGTTACCTGGCCCAACTGCTCGGCGTCAGCGAAGCAGCGGTACGTAAACAACGCACGAGCCTGGGGATGGTGGAAGCATGGGAATCGGTGCCGGTCAGCGGCGTGGAAAACGCCGCCTATTATTTTTCCACGTACAATGCTGCCGATGTGGTGCCGGTCAGCAACCGGCGCAAGATCATGGTTCTGGGCGGCGGCCCCAACCGGATCGGCCAAGGGATCGAGTTCGACTACTGCTGCGTCCACACGGCCCTCACCCTGCGGGAGGAGGGCTTCGAGTCCATCTTGGTCAACTGCAACCCGGAAACGGTCTCCACGGACTACGACACCTCGGACAAGCTCTACTTTGAACCGCTCACCGTGGAGGACGTGCTGTCCATCTATGCAAAGGAAAAACCAGAAGGGGTCATCGTCCAGTTCGGCGGACAGACCCCCCTCAACCTGGCCGCCCAACTGGAAGCGGCCGGCGTACCCATCATCGGCACCAGCCCCGACACCATCGACCTGGCGGAAGATCGGGACCGCTTCAGCCGGATGATGCGCAAACTGGGCATCCCCCAGCCAGAATCGGGCATGGCCAGCACCCTGACCGAAGCCCTGGCCATCGCCGCCGGCATCGGCTATCCCCTCATCGTCAGACCGTCCTATGTCCTGGGCGGCCGCGGTATGGAGATCGTCCATGACGAAGAAATGCTCCGGGAGTACCTGCACAAGGCAGTCGGCGTAACGCCGGAACGGCCTATCCTCATCGACCGGTTCCTGGAAAATGCCATTGAAGCGGAAGCGGACGCCATCGCCGACGGCAGCGATGCCTTTGTCCCGGCGGTCATGGAACACATCGAACAGGCCGGCATCCACTCGGGCGACTCGGCCTGCGTCATACCGCCGGTGAGCATCCCCCAGCGGCACATTGATTCCATCGAAGAGTATACGAAAAAAATCGCTCTCGAGATGGGCGTGGTCGGCCTCATGAACATCCAGTACGCCATTGCCGACGATACGGTCTACATTCTGGAAGCCAACCCGCGGGCCAGTCGCACCGTACCCCTGGTCAGCAAGATCTGCAACATTCCCATGGCCCGCATCGCCACCCAGGTCATGCTCGGCAGAAAACTGGCAACCATGAACCTGAAGCGCCGTCCCCTGCCCCATTTCGGCGTCAAGGAAGCAGTATTCCCCTTCTATATGTTCCCGGAAGTGGACCCGCTCCTTGGCCCGGAAATGCGTTCAACGGGTGAGGTGCTGGGCATGGCTGACAACTATGGGCTCGCTTTCTTCAAGGCACAAGACGCAGCTTCCGCCACCCTGCCCCTGGCAGGCGCCGTGCTGATTACCGTTGCCGAGCGGGACCGGCCGGGCGCCCTGGAGGTTGCTCGACGCTTCAGCGACCTGGGGTTCCGCATCCTGGCGACGGCGGGAACCCGGTCTCTGCTGGCCGAGCACGGCATCGCCGCCGACCCGGTTCTGAAACTTCATGAAGGCCGACCCAACATCACCGACGCCATTAAAAACGGTGAAATCCAACTGGTGGTCAACACACCATCCGGCCGGTTGAGCGTCCACGACGACTCCTACATACGCAAAGCGGCAATTCGCCACAAGGCACCCTATATCACCACGATTGCCGCAGCCATTGCCGCGGCCAAAGGGATTCAGGCCAGCCGTGCAGGCCGGGGCGAACTGCGCAGCCTGCAGGAATATCACCGGGATATTTCCGGCTGACTGCAGGCAGGTGCATAGCCGGTTCTGCCCTGCCCCTTGGCACGGCAGAACCGGGCGCCCCTGCCCGGCAACCGACCCGCGGAAAAAAAATCGGACAAAAGAACTGACACTATGCTATGGTGCCCTGTCAGTGGCGCAGTTCGGTCAGCGCCCCACTTCGCGGTAACCACCCCGGCAGACCTCGATTTCCTCTATCCAACCAGAATTTCGCCTCGACCGACCCGGCAACCTGCCGGGCAGGCTGTTCCCAGGAGTACTGTCACCCGATGTCATTTTCAAAACTCGGTCTTTCGACCGAACTACTCAGAGCTGTATCCGAAGAAGGCTACACCACCCCAACCCCCGTGCAGGCACAGGCAATTCCGGTCATTCTCGACGGCCGGGACATTCTGGCCGGCGCGCAAACCGGCACGGGCAAGACGGCCGGCTTTACCCTGCCCATGCTGCAGCGCCTCCAGACCCGGAAGGCAACAGCGGGCAAGCAGCGGCCGATCCGGGCCCTCATTCTCACCCCGACCCGGGAGCTTGCCGCCCAGGTCGCCGAAAGCGTAACCACCTACGGCAAATACCTGCCACTCAAATCAACGGTCATTTTCGGCGGCGTCAACATCAACCCCCAGATTGCCCAGCTGCGCAGCGGCGTAGACATTCTTACCGCCACTCCCGGCCGTCTGCTGGATCACATCAGCCAGAAGACCATTGACCTGTCACGGCTTGAGATACTGGTGCTCGATGAGGCGGACTGCATGCTGGACATGGGCTTCATCCGCGATATCCGTAAAATCCTCGCCCTGCTGCCGCCCAACAGCCGGGAAGGCCACGAAGGCAGGCAGA
>CAYSWG010000268.1:0-3437 GCA_964434465.1 uncultured Geobacteraceae bacterium | reverse complement strand
AACGTGATGATGTAATTGTGCCGGATATCAAGGCTGTTGTTTCGGATACTCGAGTCAACACGGTGTTCGAATTGACCGATGCCCTTGGCGAGCGAAACCTTGACCGAGCTTTGCGCAGCCTGGGAACTTTGGTTGCTGCAGGTGAGGCTCCCTTGATGGTGTTGTCCATGATTACCCGCCACTTCCGGCAGGTGTGGGGTGTGCGGGAACGTATGGCCACGGGCAGAAGTAAAGCGGAATTGGCCAAGAGTATCGGAATAAATCCCTATTTTATCGACAATATCATTCGGCAGGCAAAGAAATTCACCCCTGCAGAGTTGCGGCAGATTTTTGAGCGTCTCTTCGCAACGGACCAACTTCTGAAGAGTGGTCGTGGGAAACCGCTCGTGGTATTGGAGTCTCTGGTGTTCAAGATTTGCGGTAAGGTGTAACTGGCGAGACACCGTTTGCGCAGGGTTGGTGGAAGGTACTTTCCGTGGCGAACACAGAGGGGGCTTCCTGGAGGAAGCCCCCTCTGCCAGAATGTGCCATGCCGACGGCTAGAACTATGGCGTATATACCTTCGGCGTTACCGGGGATGTCAACTAAGAGTGCTGACCAGCTTGCTCAGGCGTGAAACGTTTCGAGAAGCATTGGAACGATGGATAACGCCCTTTGATGCTGCTGCGTCAATGTAGGGAATTGCAGCCTTGAGCGACTCTTGTGCCTGGACGCTATCGTTAGCGGCAACGGCTTCACGAACACGCTTGATGAAGGTGCGAAGCGTTGAGCGGATATGTTTGTTGCGAGCAGCTCTTTTCTCGTTTTGCTTGATTCTTTTAATGGCCGACTTGTGATGAGCCAAACGGCACCTCCTCAGTATGTGGAACGTTTAGAGTTGTTTTTCGAAAGGAGCTTTTTTACCATCATGGTTAAATGATGTCAAGGAAAAAAATGCCTGAAAGTGGGCCTTTGTACCTGGTTTCTCGGGGAAAAATTCATGCGCTATCAATGTGGTTCCGTGGGCAGAGTGTTTGTTGTTCGTTTTGAAGAGGGTGATGATATTCTCGCCGGGTTGAGGGACCTGGTGCTGAAGGAGTCGGTGCGTGCTGCTGCGTTCAACCTGGTTGGCGCCGTGAAGCGCGGCAGCATGGTTACCGGTCCTGAACATGACGAGATGCCGCCGGTGCCCGTCTGGTGTCATCTTGATGAAAGTCACGAAGTAGTCGGGTTTGGGACGGTGTTCTGGCAGGGTACCGAACCCAAAATTCACTGCCATGGAGCCTTTGGCAAGCGGGATTCAGCACGAGTCGGCTGTCTGAGGGAATGTGCCGAAACATTTCTGGTAATCGAGGCGGTTGTCATGGAGTTGTCCGGTATTACGGCGACCCGCGAACCAGATAGCCGTTCCGGCATGGCCCTGTTGACCCTTTGACTGTTAACCGCTGGCGAATACCGGGAGGTTCCGGGCAGGCGCCGCCCCGGCGAAGCGGGGTGTCAGCGACGACCGCGTCCGCCCATGAGCTTTTCCACGCGAGGGATATTGGCCCCGCTCACAAACTGGCCGTTGACCCAGTAACTGGGCGTCACATCAACACGCAGTTTTTCTGCAACAGCCTGTTGAGCCCTCAGACGTCCCCTGTCGTTATACTTTCTGTCGAGCACCTCTCGCTTGCCATCAAGTTGTCCGGAGTAAACCTCAAAAAGTGCCCGTTCCGTGTCTGCAGCGGCAAGGATGTAGGTCGCTTTCTTGGCGGCATCGGGGTGGATGGTCAGGGGTTTGAAAAATATGTAGCGGGTAATATCCCGCCTCGATTCCCAGTAGGCGTGCATTTTGCGGCAATAGGCGCAGTCAGGGTCAGTCACTTCGACAATGATCGTACGACCGGAGCCGACTTTTATTGCCTTGGCCAAATCGTCTCTGGTCAAGAGCCGGTATCGTTCATTGGCCATTCGTTCCCGGGTAATGCTGCGTCCATCACTGGTAATCAGATCGCCGACAAAAAGATACCCGGATTTCGGATGGAAATATACTACCCTTCCTTCCGTAGTGAGTTCGAAGAAACCGTCGATATCGGTTTTTGAGAAATTCGAATATTGCAAAGCGGGAAACTGGCGCCGCAGGGATTGTTCGGCCGGGCCGACCGGGGCCGCGAATGCGACACCTGCCAAGACGCAGTACGTGAAGAACAGGCATCCAGCGGCAAATCCCACGGCCTGGATGGCTGATTTGGGAGAAATGATGCGTTCAGAATCTTTCATGGTTGGTCCTCTCGGTGACAGCGGTACGGTTTGATGGAGTGAAAATTCAGTGCATTATCCGAAAAAAACTGAAATCTCCGGTAAACGGTTCTTGCTCGACGAGTACCGATTCGACATGGGCTTGACGGGGGCCGGTGCGGCACCAGTCGACCAGTGCCATGACATCCCGTTTGTCCCCTTCGAAGCAGCCCTGGACGGAGCCGTTGTCCAGATTGCGGACCCAGCCGACCACACCCAGCTGGCCGGCTTTTTCGAGGGTGTGATAGCGATATGCAACCCCCTGAACCAGACCCGTTATGGTGACGAGCACTCTGATCTTCATGGCACATCCTGCCCGGTCAATGCCAGAAATGATTCTTCGTTGATGACAATAACCCCCAGTTTCCGTGCTTTTTCCAGCTTGGATCCGGCATCGGAGCCGGCGACGACGTAATCGGTTTTCCGCGAAACGGAACCAGCCACATGGCCACCTTCCCGTTCCACAAGCTGCTTAGCCGCATCACGGGTGAATTGCTGAAGCGTCCCGGTGAAGACAAAGGTTTTCCCGGTGAACCGCCCCTCCTGCCGCATGGTTGCAGACCGGGGCTGCACTCCGGCTGCAGACAACCGACTGACAACAGCACGGTTGTGCGGGTTGCTGAAAAAGGTTGTAATGCTTCGGGCTACTTGCGGGCCGATGTCCCGAATGGCCAGCAAGTCTTCCTCACAGGCCTCTGCCAGCCTTGCCACGCTGCCGAACGTGTTTGCGAGCAATCGCGCCGTGTGTTCGCCCACGTGGCGGATGCCCAAGGCAAAAATGACCCGGTGAAGTTCTCGCTCTTTACTGCGCTCAATGGACTGCAGCAGGTTATCGGCCAGTTTGTCACCCATGCGCTCCAAGAGCAGGAGTTTGTCGCGGGTCAGTGTGTACAGATCCGCCACATCCCGTACCAGGCTGCTCCGCAAAAGCTGCTCCACGTATTTTTCCCCGAGTCCCTCGATATCCATGGCGTTCCGGGACACAAAATGAATCAGTGCTTCACGAATCTGGGCAGGGCAGGAGAGCTCCAGGCACCGCACGGCCACTTCGCCGGGCAGCCGGACTGTTCCGGCGCCGCAGGCAGGGCAGGTGGCTGGTGCGGTTGGGATCGATTCCGTGCCCGTACGGTTTTCGGTCAGCACGGAAACAACGGCTGGTATTACGTCGCCGGCCCGTT
>CAYSWG010000267.1:0-3454 GCA_964434465.1 uncultured Geobacteraceae bacterium | reverse complement strand
AACTTCTTCAGCACCGACAGCAGCATGGAGCGCGTCAGGTTGACCCCCTCAATGACGGCGGTGAGGCTGTCTTCCGAAACATGGGCCAAAGCCCGCTCCATATTGTCCACCACGGGCAGGATCTCCAGCAGCAGACATTCGTTGCCATACTTCTGCAGGTCTTCCTTTTCCTTCTGCATCCGACGCCGGTAGTTTTCCAGATCAGCCCGCTCGCGCAGGTATTTGTCCCAGTTTGCCGCTGCTTCCGCTTCCTTGGCCGCCAGGGCCTCCTCCAGCTGCTGCAGCCGATCACCCGACTCAACGGCTGCCAGGGTTTCATTGTCGACCGCACTCTCCGGCACGGTCTGTTCGGACTTTTCAGTATGCTCCGCACCGGCTTTTCCGGTGTCATGCTTCTTCATGGATATTCCTGCTCCTTTCTGCGTATCATTCCTTACCCAGCAACTCACTGAGAATCTTCGCCGTGAAACCAACAATGGGTATTACCCGGTCATAGCCCATGCGAGTCGGGCCGATAACACCGAGGACACCAACCGTATTCGGGCCGCTGGCATAGGGCGCGGTAACAACGCTCATCTCGTTCATCCTGCTCAGGAAATTCTCGGCGCCGATGAAAATATTGACCCGCTCCGCATTCATGCAGCGGTCGAGCAGGGTAATGAGCTGGCTTTTTTCCTCAAATGCCCGGAAGATTTCCTTCATTTTTCCCACATCGGCAAATTCCGGCTGTTCGAAGAAGTTCACCTGGCCTTCCACGAACACGTCGGCCGTGTCCTCGTCCAGGGTCTGCTCCGAGAGCCTGAGCGCCCGGCTGAACAGGGCATCGTAGCGCACCTTCTCATTTACCATCTCCCGGACTATGCGCTGTTTCACCTGGGCGATGCTCAGACCCTGAAGCAGGTTGTTCAGATAGTTGGACATGCGGACCAGATCCTCGGGGACAAATTCCTCGTCAGCCTCGATGATCCTGTTCTGGACAACGCCGCTTTCAGAGACGAGGATTGCCAGCAACCGCCGGCCGCACAGCTGGACGAATTCGATCTGCCGGAAAATATTGGCGGCAAACCGGGGCGCCACGACAATGCCCACATACTGGGAAATGGAAGAAAGGATCCTGCTGGTTTCCTTAAGCAGATCAGCCACATCCCGCCCATGGGCTCGGTACTGGCTGCGGATCACATCCTGCTGGTCGGGGTCAATGGCCCGAACCTGCAACAGCGAATCCACATAGAAGCGGAAGGCCTTGTCCGTTGGCACCCGTCCGGCAGAGGTATGGGGTGAGGCAAGAAAGCCCATTTCTTCCAGGTCGGACATGACATTGCGCACCGTTGCCGGCGACAGAGACAGGTCATGACGACGGGTCACCGTGCGACTGCCAACCGGTTCGGCAGTCCTGATATAATCGTCGATTATAGCTTCAAGAATCTGTTTGCTGCGTTCCGAAAGCGTATCGTTCATGGCAGACCCCGTAACGAGCATTAGCACTCGCTGACATCGAGTGCTAACTCGGCACAAAAGTAACAACCACCCCCTCGTTTGTCAAGGATATTTCATTCATCAGGGGGCTGTTGCCGAAGGTCAAGAAGGAGGGATCCGCCCGGCCGGCAGCGTACCATCCGAGCGTAAGCTCGCACCGGAGAGAAGAACAGCAAAACCAGGAAGGGCTGCTGTCCGCAGGGGATACTCACCAGCCTGTCAGACAAATCGCTGGAACACCTGGTTGGAAAGGACTCTGGCCCGACCAGGCAGACGGAGGAACCCTTCGACAATTTCCAAAAGGCCAGCCTGGAACAGGTCGGCGCAGACAGGGCCATAGGCTTCCGCGAAAGATATGCCGAACTCTTCCCGGAAATCTGCCAGTTGCACTCCCTCCACCAAGCGCAGACCGAGAAACATCCGCTCGGCCATGGCATCGGTCCGACCCAGTTCGTACCGGTCCGCTTCGGGAAGCTGTCTGTCCGCCAGAGCCTGCAGGTACTCACCCGGTTGCTCCAGATTGCTCAAGCGCCGGCCATGGCCGGGCCAGCTCAGAAAGGAATGGGCTCCCGCACCAAACGCCAGGCAGGTGCGGCGCTGCCAGTAGCCGCAATTGTGCCGGGAACGGAACCCCGGCCGGGCAAAGTTGGCGATCTCATACTGCTCGTAGCCCTGGCCCTGCAGGTATTCCGCAGCAGTCTCATACATGCGGGCCGACAGCTCATCGTCGGGCAGATCCAGCTGACCTGCGTCCTCGAGGCGGGCAAAAGGGGTGCCCGGTTCAACCGTCAGGCCATAAACGGAGAGGTGTTCCGGCGCCAGGGCGCAGGCCTGCTCCAGTTCACCGGCCCACTGGGCCAGGGTCTGGCCGGGCAGGGAGTGCATCAGGTCCAGGCTCACATTGGTGAAACCGGCCTGCCGCGCCGCGGTAAAAGCCTGATGAACCTGGGCAGCCGAGTGACTTCTGCCGAGAATGGCCAGGAACCGGTCCGTAAATGACTGCACCCCCAGGGAGAGTCGGTTGACCCCGGCAGACCTGAACCGGTCAAGACTGGAGCGGGTAACGGTGCCGGGGTTTGCTTCCAGGGTCACCTCCGCCGCAGAAGTAAGGCCGAACAGTTCACGGGCAGCACCGGTAAGGCGGACAACCTGATCGGGATCCAGCAGGGACGGGGTGCCGCCGCCCAGGTAGAGAGTGATCGCCCGCAGCGGTCCCGTGATCGTTGCCGCACGCAGCGCCATTTCCTCCAGCAGACCCTTGCTGTAGTCAGCGGGGCTGATCGTGGACCCGGCCGTTGAATTGAAGGCACAGTAGCCGCATTTGCTCCGGCAAAAGGGATAATGAATATAGAGGGATATGTCCATTCTGCCATCAAGTGTACCCCGGGGGCCGGGGCAAAGTCCAAGGCAAAATAGCTTTTCTACAGAAAGCGCCGGTCGAAGTAGATACAGGTCCGGTGCAAGGCTTTCGGTGAACTTGTGATTCGGAATAATCGTATTGACTTGGCCGGAATACCGGCATATTTTATCCATACTCATTATCACGTATACGGAGGTGTCCGTCTTGGGAATCTTAGCCGTTACCGGTCTGGTCGTTCAGGGTGTTCTGGTAGTACTCGTCTTGTTTTCCGTTATCTCCCTCGGCATCATCTTTTTCAAATTCCGGCAGGTGTACCGGGCCAACAGCCAGTCCCAGCGCTTCCTGGATTTTTTCTGGAAAGTGAAGCGCTTCGACTCCATCAATGACCAGCTGGCCCAGTTCACCGACTCGCCCCTGGCCGTACTGTTCAGTGAGGGTTTCAGTGAAATGAAGAAACTCATGGAGAAGGGCGCGGAAAAAGAAGATCCGAATGTCATCAGCACCGACCTGGGCGGCATCGACAATATCGCCCGGGCCCTGCGCCGGGCAACAACCTCGGAAATAACCCGTCTTGAAAAGTACCTGACCTTCCTGGCAACCACCGGCGCTACCGCCCCC
>CAYSWG010000266.1:1230-3501 GCA_964434465.1 uncultured Geobacteraceae bacterium | reverse complement strand
CCTCCTGGATGAACGTGCTGACAAAACCATAGCCGGCCCGGGTGCCGACACCAGCCAGAAAGAGGATGAGACCAAGCTGGCGCAGGGTAAGATTGGCACTGTACGGCAGGGTCCAGACCAAAGGACCGGTGCGGCCGAGGATACCCAGCACCAATGCGGTAACCAGTGGCCCGCCGGCAAAACCGAGGCGCAGCTCGGAACCACCCGGCAAGGGGATCGGCATGGTGCCAAGGAACAAGCCGAAGGCCAGACCAAGACTGAAGGTGAGAATATCAACCTCGCTGACCGCCCGGTAGGAATCGCCGAAAAAAGCGCTGACCTGACTGATTCTGTCCCGGTCGGTGATGACCCGCACCCGATCACCCAGCTCCAGAACCGTATCGCCGCTGGGAAGGATATCCTCATCGCCACGGCGAATGCGGGTGATAAGGGCGCCATGCTGCTCCTTCAGATGAAGATCTCGCAGGCGTCGACCAACCAGCCGCGGATTGGAAACAAAGATGCGCCGATAATCGAACTCCCGGCGATCCAGGTCGATCTCCGTTTCACTCACTTCACCGAGCACCCGGGTAACCTGCTCCAACTCTTCCCTGGTACCGACCGCCGTCACCTGGTCACCCAGTGCAAAACAGGTAGAGGAGTCCGGCAGGGATACGGCGCTTCCATGGCGGATGCGACTGAAAACAACATCCCAGCCATGGTCGCAGCGCAGCGTCTCGATGGGAATCCCGGTCGCCTCGGCACGGCTGACGCGGATGGTGATGTTGACAAGGGGTTCACTGACAACACCAAGACCGCGCAGCTGCTTCGCCTCGGCAGCGTAATCAATCTTCCAGAACCGCTGGAAAAAACTGATGGCGAGGATCACGCCGATCACACCCATCGGGTAGGCGATTGAATAGCCAACAACCGGATCGGCCAGAAAACGGTTGAGCATTGCCTGCGGCACGGTATGCTTGATGACATCGAGAATGGCGGCCAATGCCGGGGTATTGGTCAGACTGCCGGCGAAAAGGCCGACCGTAAGCGCCGGTTTCAGTTTGAACAGCACATGGGCAGCGACTGTCAAACCGGCGGCGCCAACCAGCACACCAACCACCAGCAGATTGTTCCGCAACCCCTCGCGGCGCAACGAAGCAAGAAATGCCGGTCCATTGGCGAGACCAACCGTGTAGACAAACAGGGCCACGCCCAGTACGTAGACGATTTCCGGCAACTTCAGATCGGGATGGAGCGAACCGACGGCCAACCCGGTGAAAAGCACCGAGGCAACGCCGAGGCTGCCACCGCGGATCCTGATTCTGCCGAGGGGATAGCCGATAGCTACAACGAGAAAGAGGAGCAGCAACGGGTTTTCAATGAGAATTGTCAGCATTTTTTCCCAGAAGACGAACGGTTCTTGCTAGAGCAGCCAACGAACTCCCCAGGCAGTATCGGTATCGGAACCCACGTAACGGCCCGGAACCGGCACAGGCTGCCATAACCCAAGACAAGGAGCACAGCCCCATGACCATTCAGGAACAGATCGACACGTTTCTTGCCGCCAGCGCCTTCGGCGTGGTCGGCGCGTCCACAAACCGGCACAAATATGGCAACAAGGTACTGCGCTGCTTTCAGCAGCACGGTTACCGGGCCGTACCGGTGAATCCCCATGAGCGGGAAATTGAAGGGGCCCCCTGTGTTGCCTCGGTACTGGACCTGCCAGACGAAGTAACCAGCATTTCGGTCATCACCCCGCCCCAGGTTACCGAGAAGGTCGTCGCCCTTGCAATTCAGAAAGGTATCAGGAACATCTGGATGCAACCCGGTGCCGAAAGCGTGTCGGCGGTGCAGGCCTGCCGCGATAACGGCATTAATGTCATCGCCGACGGCAGCTGCCTGCTGGTGGTCGTCGGCTACCATGAATCGTAACCGGCAACCTCTGTCCATCGTTTACCGGTACAAAGCACTGCAGCAGGTTCCCCATCCAATGCTGAAAAAAACAGCGGGTATGGTAGACTATACCCCACAAGAGAACAATTACCACAAGGAGGCACCATGAACGAACGAAAAGACATTATTACCTTCCAGGGAAACCCATTGACACTGGTCGGTCCAGAACTGAAAATGGGTGACAAAGCACCGGATTTCCGGGTGGTAAGCAATGGCCTGGCACCGGTCACCCTGGCCGATTATGCAGGCAAGATCAAGATTCTGAGCGCCGTACCGTCCCTGGACACGCCGGTTTGCGACACGGAAACCCGCCGGTTCAACCAGGAAGCGGCAACGCTG
>CAYSWG010000266.1:0-1192 GCA_964434465.1 uncultured Geobacteraceae bacterium | reverse complement strand
TCTCCCCTTTGCCCAGGCCCGCTGGTGCGGCGCCGCCGGCGTCGACCGGGTCACGACCCTCTCCGACTACCAGGAGCGATCCTTTGCCACCGCCTACGGTCTGCTGATCGGTGAACTGAAGCTGCTCACCCGGGCGGTATTTGTCGTCGATGCCGCGGACACCATCCGCCACATCCAGGTCGTACCGGAGATAACCAGCGAACCGGACTACGCCGCGGTCCTCGCTGCAGTCAAATCCCTGCTCTAACGCCCCATCCGTGCGGGCCGCCTTTGCGGCGGCCCGTTTCCCTCCGCCAATACCGCGCAGTTGTCCATTCAGCCGGCAACGATCCTGTCATCGGACTTCAGCTGGTATTCAGGGTCTGCTTTCAGTTAACGTAATCCACCGTTCAATAATAGCCATTACTCAGCCCGGAAGAGACTGGCCGTATACGGTTTCTTTGGCTCCAGGAAAATGCCGTGGTCCATATTTGCCGCGGCGTGGAGCAGCAGGCGAAAGACCGTTTCCGTTTCGTCAGCGGCACCGATGGCTTCGGCAACCTGTGGAGCAGAACAAGGCAGACCACCGTTGCTGCGCAGGAAGCCAAGTGCCCTTTCCTGAAATTGCAGAACGCGGGCGGCTGCCTGCTTGCCGGCTTCCACCCCCGGTTGGTGATAGGCATTGATATTCACCAGAGAGGCATAGAAACCAACCGCACGTTCGTAAAGGGCGATGAGCGCTCCCAGGGACCGGGCATCGAGCCGCTCCAGGGTGATGGTCAGCGACTGCCGGCCCTGCTCCCGCAATGCCTGGCGTGTGCCCTGCAGGAATCCGGAAAGGTAGTCGCCGCCGGTCACGCCCGGCTCCACCGGCAGGGACACCCCCTGCCGATCACGCAGTACCTCGATAAAGGTAACGAAGAAATTGTCGACGCCATCACGCAACTGCTGGACAAAAGCATGCTGATCGGTGGAGCCCTTGTTGCCGTAGACGGCAATGCCCTGCCGGACACGGTTACCGGCACGATCCCGGTCTTTGCCCAGTGATTCCATGACCAGCTGCTGCAGATAGCGGGAGAAAAGGAGCAGCCGGTCCTTGTAGGGCAGAAGCACCATATCCTTTACCCCCCGGCCGCCGGTGGCATGATACCACATGAGAGCCAGGCGCATGGCCGGATTGGTCCTGTCATTGGGCATGCGGGTCAGGGCGTCA
>CAYSWG010000265.1:447-3524 GCA_964434465.1 uncultured Geobacteraceae bacterium | reverse complement strand
AAGACACTACTATGTTTTCAGCTTAAAAGTGTCCAACTCAAAGGGTGCAGTTCAGAATCTGTAGAGGATAAATCGAAAAGATTGTATTCAGACAAGTGCTTGAGAAGATAAACATCACCTGCGATTTTGTCAGAAAAAAGATCAGTAAAAGATTCGTACAAATCCTTGAACGTAATATGCTTTCCAACGGTTTTTTTATTAAATGCATCTAAGAATGCATCACCGATTTTGTTTACTTGAACATCACCCATTTTTGATCGGTAAACCTTTGTAGTTTCAGCAAAACCCTGAGCAAATGATTCAGGTGGGCATGAAGTTGGCACTATAAGTGGATTGATTGGAAGCGGTGTCTTTCCTAAAACAAGGCTATTAAATTCCATATCTTTGAATAAATCACCATACGTCTCGGTTATATCTCCTTTGTAATCAAATACAATACAGCTTAAGCCTGGGTTGTTTTTCAAAGCGTCATACATCATCGATAAAAGCAGTTGAGTTTTCCCAACTCCGGTACTACCTACAATAGACATGTGAGCACTATTTTGATCGTCACCCTCTTTGTTTAATGTCCATACATAATTTAAAGAAGATCTCACATCCTTACCAAGTCGTATATCTATTGAGTTCGTGCTACCTTCTGATGCATTATTCATTCCTAGCATGTCCGAAAGATATCTAATGAATTCATATGGGTTATCCTTAGAAGAATTCAACGATTCTTCCATTAAGCCTAGTCCATATGTTATGTACTTTCCAATAATGTTATACCACTCGTCATCGTTTATGTCCTTTTTGAATTTAGTGCAAAATGCAATACGAATTGGATTAATGTCATCATACAAATCATAAGTATATTCATTCATCTCACCCTTTTCATCGGAATTACTGATAGTCATAGTATCAAGTGTGGTTAGAGATACGGTTTGTAGTGCTAGGGCAGCTGCATATTGAGCAATGGTAGCTAAATCAATATCAATACCTACAGTGCTAAAAACAGATTTTACACGGATCGAAACATTCTTTTTTTGATGGAAAATCTTCCTACTCATTAGAAACTCCAACGTTTGAATTTACGAGCTTAATATCGCTGACATCGAATCCACCTTCAATGCTTCTCGACTTAGAGCAACCCACAAGCTTGTATTCAACACCCACATGGTCATGCAGCGCTCTTGTAAAGGAATCTGTCAACTCCTGTTCTCCAGCAAATACTATTGATTGTGGTGCTGAAAATGGAAGAAGAAAAGCCAGATTTTCTCTATGAAGATCACTCAATCGAATTGTTGGTGAATCTACAACAATTGGTGCCTTACACGAGCTAAGATCTGCTAAAGCTCTAAGGAGAGAAATAGCAATTATTTCCTGCTCAGCGTCGGAACGCTGTGACATATCCCAAAAGGTACAATTTACTTTATCAAACACGCGAATGCTCCAGTCCGTAGGATCAATTTCGATACTAAGCTTGACATGTTTTTTCTCACTTAACTCACAGAGATAATATGAAGCATTCGGACAAAACTCAGCAAGTGCTCTTTCTATAAGCTCTCGTTCAAAGTACTCTAACGCACATACTATAGAACCTAATAGATTGAACCGATTGTTGCTTGTAATAACCTGATCATCGAGTTGTGTGTTCTTTAATAAAGTCTCAGATAAGCTTTTAATCTCCTTCTCCTTTACCTTGATATTTTCTTTTAGCTCTTGTATTGATTTATCTAAATCTTTCACTATTTCTTTCGTTGAAAGAAGCTGTACCGATACGGATTCAAACTCCTTAAGTGTCTGATCATTGGTAACTGGGATGAGAGATTTCTCAGTACGGACACTTCTTAATTCCTTTTCTGCTTTCTCTAGTATGTCAACTTTGATTCTAATATCACGGTATGTCTTAAGTTCACCAACTAATTTACCTAAAGATCTTTTTTGAGAAGGTTTGAGGAAATAGAAGTACACAGGATCGGTGACATCCTTTGCTTCAATTCTTTCAATAATCCGATTTATTAATTTCAAGTGATCTCCAAAAGTTACCTCACTCTCAAGTCCAAGATTCAAGCCGGTTATTGATAGCATGTCTTTGAGATCGCTTAAATCTGACACTATCCACTCGATAGAAGCAATAGGAGGTGTTTCATCGCTTTGCGCTTCGATAAGGTATTCTTCCAATGGTTTCAAACTATATGGCTTCTCTAGGAAAGAATTCAGATTCTTTTTAGCTAGTGCAATTTCGTCAACGAGCTGCGTCTCCCGTTGAATTAATGACTCTCTCCTTTTAATTGTATCTGGATTGACAACTGCTCTCAGAGATCCGTATCTTTCCTCAAGGAAAGATATTTGAGCTTTATGACTATCGCGATCATCACTGTTTTTCTGTAATTTGCTCTTTAGGACTCGCAATTCTGCATTCTTATTTTCTATATCTGTTTGAATTAGCTGTAGCTCCTTATCATTCTCCTGAGCCTTGGAACGTGTTTTTAGCTCAGAGTCATAGATTTTCTGAATATCATCTACAAGTGAGTTTATAACATTGACCTCAAGTGCATCTGAGATAGCAGATTTCAACCGCACTGAAGATTCAGCGAGCAGCCGTGAAATGAAATCTGCATCGAAAATAAAGAACGAAGCAACTGATGACGGTAAACGTTTTGACACGTAATAATATATCGCTTGATCACCATTCCAATTTGACCCATCTATGCTGATTGAAGACACATGTTCACGCGGCACAAATTCAGAATTACCAAGCTTATCGTAGTAAAAAGTTCTTGATATTTTATACTTTCGGGATGTTTCGTCCGTAAACTCAAGATCGACTGATGAGCAAGGTCTAGGATCATCAACATATCTATGAATTAAAGGAATTTGCTTACTAATGCCGCTTTTCACCCTTGCATATGTATGCTCAATGCCATATAAAGCTGTGTTAATCGCTTTATATAGCGTGGATTTTCCAGTGCCATTTGGACCACCGATTAGGGAGACAGGTTTGTTTCGGTCCTGCGAGAATATAATCTTGTTTTTCCCCTTGAAAGGACCAAGGTTATTTACTGTTAAAGATAAAAATCTGAGTTCAGGAAAAT
>CAYSWG010000265.1:0-414 GCA_964434465.1 uncultured Geobacteraceae bacterium | reverse complement strand
AAGGAAGGCTTTTCGGACTTTCTTAGACAAGGCAAGTCACTTAACAAGTGAGCATTTATTATCTTGAGATATTGACTTTTGTGTAATAGTGCTACTGGGTTGAAATCCCGACGTTTTTCAAAGTCCTCTCGGACTCTGATCAAGTGTTCAAGAAGGTCATACGATATACCAGCTCTCTCGGAAGATTCCTTTAGTAAAGCTGGCACAAAACTTCGCGTACAGTTAGACTGGATCATCAAAATCCTCTCTAAACAAGATCCTTAATGTTAGCATATATTGTGTAATTGCAATATGCTTTTCAACATCGGATTTTTAAAGAGCAAAATTCCTTCTATTTTCTGCCCCACATCTCCCCATTACAGACAGATTGACATCGGTGATTTGTCGATTTAATGATTCGTGGGGTGAAGTTTG
>CAYSWG010000264.1:268-3561 GCA_964434465.1 uncultured Geobacteraceae bacterium | reverse complement strand
AGAGCGAATTCTCAGTGCTTCTGCACCACGAAGAGATAACCTCCCGCAGGGGGGTGGTGTCTGTCATCACGTTCGCTGCCGACAGCAGGCACTTCCTCTGGTACAATGACCTTCCTGGAGAGGTCCAACGCATTTTTTCCGGCCACCTGGAGAAAGGAACCATCTGTGGGAATATCCTTGGCTGCAATCCTTCTTGTTTTTGTGACAGGTACGGTACTGTACTACAACCGGTTTATCCGGTTGCGGAACATGGTCAGTGAAGCCTGGAGCGGCATCGATGTGCAGCTCATGCGTCGGGCGGCACTCATTCCCAATCTGGTGGAAACGGTCAAGGGCTACCTGGGGCACGAGCGGGATCTGTTGACGGAGATTGCTGCCTTGCGCTCCCGGAGTTTTCAGAGCCAATCCGTTGGTGAAAGGGGCCAGGTCGAGACGGCCCTGTCACGGTCCCTGGGCAGCCTCTTTGCCGTGGCTGAGAGTTACCCGGTCTTGCAGGCCAGCCAGAACTTCCTGGCGCTCCAGAAGGAACTTGCCGCCATTGAAGACCAGATTCAGATGGCGCGCCGCTACTACAACGGTACGGTGCGCGATCTCAATATTGCCGTGGAATCCTTCCCCGGTAATCTGGTGGCCAGGCTGTTCAAATTCGACCCGGCGGAATTTTTCGCCCTTGAGGATGTGGCTGACCGGCAGGTCCCGCACGTCAGCATGGAGGGCAGGCCATGAGAAAACTGATGTTCATCCTTCTGGTGCTTGTGCCCCGATTGGTGTTGGCCCAGGGCGAAGAGCGGATCCGCAGCTATGATTCGCTTATAACGGTCAATCCTGCCGGTGACATGACCGTGTACGAGACCATCGCAGTGACCAGTACGGGCGACCGGATCAGGCACGGCATCTACCGTGATTTTCCCACCCGCTACAAGGACCGTTACGGCACTGCGCTACAGGTTGATTTCCAGGTTCTGAGCGTTGCGCGGGATGGTCGGCCCGAGCCCTGGTGGACCGAGAAACGTGACAACGGTGTGCGGGTCTATATGGGCAGCAAGGAGGTCACTCTCACCCCGGGCGACTATACCTATCTGCTCACCTACCGCACCGACCGCCAGCTGGGCTTTTTCAAGGAGCATGACGAGTTGTACTGGAACGTGGCCGGCAACGGCTGGGAGTTCCCCATGGATGCGGTCACTGCCACGGTGACGCTTCCTTCCGGCGCCGGGGTTCGTTCCACGGAAGCCTACACCGGATCATTCGGCGACAGGGGCAGGGACTGGGAAGCCAGTCAGGACTACCGTGGCCGAGCCGTGTTCCGAACGACGAGAGCACTCAATGCCGGGGAGGGGTTGACCATCGTGGTCACCTGGCCCAAGGGTTTTGTCCGGGAACCCACCGGAACCGAGAAGGTCAAAGCCTTTATTACCCATAACGGCAGCACGGTCGCCGGGGCGGCGGGCATTCTGCTGCTGCTTGTCTATTACCTTGTTGCTTGGCTGAAGGTTGGCCGGGATCCGGAGTCGGGCGTCGTCATCCCCCGCTTCGAGGCGCCGGCAGGTTTCTCGCCAGCGGCGGTGCGCTATGTCATGCGCATGGGCTTCGATGACAGGGCCTTTGCTGCGGCTGTCGTCAGCATGGCGGTCAAGGGCTACCTGACCATTGCTGAGGACGCCAGCGGCGACTATACCCTCACCAGGAAGGGCGCAGAAGCCGGTATCCTGTCCCGGGATGAGGCGCAGCTTGCCAAACAGCTCTTTTGCACCAGCGACACCCTTGCCATAAAAACCACAAATCATTCCGTCATCAAGCAGTCCCTCAAGGATCACCGGAAGAGCCTGGCCGTGGATTACGAGAAGATCTATTTCCTGAGCAACAAGGGCACACTGGTTCCCGGGCTGGTCATTTCCGTGCTTGCCCTGGTGATCATTGTCCTTCTGGGCAATAATCTTCCCCTGGCGGGATTCATGACCGTCTGGCTTTCCGGCTGGACTGTCGGCTGTGCAACACTGGTTTTCCGGGTGGTGAAATTATGGAAAGCGGCGATCAGGAGTCCTTCCCAACGGGCGATCAATGGCGTACTGGCAATGCTCACCAGCCTGTTCGCCCTGCCGTTCCTCGCCGGCGAAGCATTCGGCCTGTGGGTTTTTGCCACGGCCACCTCCCTGCCCGCAGTGCTGTGCATCTTCACCATCGTCCTGCTCAACATCCACTTCTACCACCTCATGAAGGCGCCCACTATCAAAGGCCGCAGGACCATGGACCAGATCGAGGGGCTGAAACTCTACCTGTCCGTGGCCGAGCAGGATCGGCTCAATCGGCTGCATCCGCCTGAGAAAACCCCTGAAGTATTCGAGAAGTTCCTCCCCTACGCCCTGGCTCTGGATGTGGAACAGGAGTGGTGCGAACAGTTCGCTGATGTCCTGGCAGCGGCCCGGGCCGAGAACCGCTATGCGAACACCTGGTATGCGGGCAGCAGTTTTGCCGCTGCCGGCGCGGTCGGACTGGCATCGAGTCTCGCCGGACTGTCATCAAGCATCTCGTCCTCGTCTTCACCGCCCGGCTCCAGTTCAGGAAGCGGTGGTGGCGGGTCATCCGGCGGCGGTGGCGGCGGTGGCGGTGGTGGCGGCTGGTAGGGACCAAAGGGTTCAGCCGTTTGTAGGGCTATTAAGTTCGCAATTGACTTTTCCCGTTTGTTGCCTGAAAGTTGTCACCAACAGGTCTGTGAATATTTTCTGGGGGTTGTTAATGCAAGATGCTGCTGCGGAATTCCAGGTTAAGGATAAAGAAATCAACATCAATCGGACCTCTCCGACCGAACGCTATCTGGTCGGATTGCCGGTTCAGGTGGCCAGGGATTTTCTTTTTGAAGGAAAGATTCGACCGGTTGCCTTCACTGTTTCGGCGGATTCTCTCCCGGTCAAGGATGAGGCACTGGTGCAACGGCAGTTTCCGAACATGAAAACGCAGTTGCTGGTAGTGGGTGACGAGGAATCATCCAGGCAAATCCAGAGCCTGTCAGGTAAACAGATCGGCGTGATCTTTTCCGGCGGCCCTGCGTCCGGTGGGAACAATGTTCTCTCCGGCATACTGAAGTCATTGGGACGGAACAACACCCTGATCGGCTTCGAAAAAGGTCCTGATGGCCTTATCAAGGGTGAGGGCCTGCTGATCGGCAGTAAAGCGATGAAGGGGCTCATCAACACCGGCGGTTTTGACTACCTGGGGACCGGACGGACCAAGATAGATACTCCAGAAAAATTTGCGGCGGTTCTTGCCACCGTTCAGAAATGCAGCCTCGACGG
>CAYSWG010000264.1:0-258 GCA_964434465.1 uncultured Geobacteraceae bacterium | reverse complement strand
CATTGTCGGTGGCGACGATTCGAACACAAACGCTATCGAACTGGCAGAATTTCTGAGTGAACAGCACAATGCCGGTATTCTGGCCAGACCCTGCGCCGTAGTTGGCGTACCCAAAACCATTGATGGCGATCTGCAGATAACCGTAGCCGGGAAAACCCTGCTTCCCATATCATTCGGCTTCTATACGGCGGCACGGGTTTACAGCAAAACCATCGGCAATCTTCTGACGGATGCGGCATCACAGGGGAAAAGCTGGTT
>CAYSWG010000263.1:280-3575 GCA_964434465.1 uncultured Geobacteraceae bacterium | reverse complement strand
GACCGCGACGTCCTCGGCGAGCAGGTGCAGCTGGCCGGTGCGCCGCGCAAGATGAATATCGGCGACCACTCCCTGGTGGAGATGGTCGGGTAGGGCTGCTGACTATTTGCTGTTTACGTTGTACATTGGGTGAAAAGAGGGGATTGTCCCCTTTCTGATTCGCGTTGCCGTATGCACAAGTACCCTCTGCGAGAGAAATGCCCATGATGACGCTCGATGTCGTCTCCATAGTCAAGGATTTCCTTGACGATAATGCTGCTATTGCCTTTGCCTACCTGTTCGGTTCAATGGCCCGTGATGCTGCCGGTCCGTTGAGTGATCTGGATGTGGCGGTGTATCTTGACGGTCACCAGGATTTTTTTTCTGAGCGACTGCAGCTGATGGAGTCGCTGGCCAAGCGCCTGGCCAGTGAGCGCTTTGACCTGGTGGTGCTCAATGCAGCACCGTTAGTGCTCAAATTCCAGGTTGTCAAAACCGGCAGACTGCTCAAGGATGACCATGTGCGGCGCGTCATGTTTGAAACGCAGGTGGTGAAGGAGTATCTGGACACCGCCTATTTTCGCAGCGTGCAGTACGACTACCTGAAAGAGGCTTTACAAAGGAAGGAACGCCATGGTTAGAAAGGACGTTGTCGCGGCACGTTTGGCCAAGTTTCGTGAGTATCTCAATACGCTGCGGGCAGCAGCGGGCTACGACCTCCAGCGCTTCAAGAGCGATCCCTTCATCCACGGCACCGCAGAGCGTTACCTGCATTTATCCATTGAATGCCTTCTGGACATCGGCAACCATATAATTGCTGACCGTGGCTATCGCAAGCCCGACACCTATGGGCAAATTATCGAAATACTCGCCGAACAGGGTGTCGTGCCCCTGGACCTTTCCCGGAACATGGCCGGCATGGCTGCTTTCCGGAATGTTCTGGTGCATGATTATGTCAGTCTGGACCTTGATGTGGTCTATCGGGTCATACATGAGCAGACTGCACACATGGAAGAATTGGGCGCCATCTTTGCTGATTTGCTGTAAATGGGTCCTTCTGATTGGAGCGTCCTGTGAAAGTCACCCTCCCCGTGGCTGCTCGGTGAGCACGTGGCGGTTGTATAAACGGTGCGCCCCGCACGATGCATAGCGGCGATCACTCCCTGGTGGAGCTGGTCGGGTAGGGCTGGGTCTGGTGATTTTTGTTGTACGGTGGCATCGGGTGACAAGGGGGCTTGTTTCACGGTAAAGTGGACATGGCTTTACACAATGCCCCATCGAGGGGACGGTATCCAGGAGGGATAGTCATGGAACGCATCATAAATATTCATATAGAAAAGCTGCCGGAAGGTTTTTATCTTGCCACTTCAGAAGAAATTCAGGGGCTTGTGGCACAGGGGAGAACTGTGGCTGAAACACTGGAAATTGCCCGTGATGTCGCGCGCAGACTTCTTGAAGCACAGCGTGAGAGAAAAGGCGCCGTAAAACTGCAGGCGGTGAAGAAAAGTTTCGATCTGCAGCTGGTCGTCGGTAACTGAGCATGGGGCGGCTATCCGGATTCAGGTACCGTGATATTGTTAAACGGCTGAAGACTTTCGGGTTTGCGTTTGATCGACAGGCCGCGGGAAGTCATGAAATCTGGTATAACGCCGACACTGGCCGATACACGACGGTGCCAAATCACCCCGGTGACATGCCTGAAGGGACTTTGCGGGCAATTTTGAAGCAAGCGGACATAGAGACTGAGGTTTTTTTGAGAAAGTAGCGCCATGTAGGCTGCTGACGATTTGCTGTTTTGAGTTGTCATTGGGTGAAAAGAGGGGATTGTTCCACTTCTGATTCCAGGATGTACACAAACGGAAAGGAAGCGCACCATGAACACCGCAAAAGACGAGGTAAGGGATTTGTTGAGTAAACTTCCCGACAACTGTTCTCTTGAGGATATTCAGTACCATCTTTATGTAATCGAGAAGGTTCAGCACGGTATTCAGGTTGCCGACGAGCAGGGGACATACTCCCAGGAGGAGGCAGTCGCCCGCCTCAACAAATGGCTCACCGAGTAGCATGGTCGCCTCAGGCGCTGGCCGATGTTGAAGCGATTGCCGAGTACATTGAAAGGGATTCTCCTTTTTACGCGAGCAGTCGTAACGAAGATCGTCGGTGTAACCGGACTGTTGGCCGAGTTTCCATTTTCCGGACGTGTTGTGCCTGAGCTGGGAGATAGTTCGTTCAGAGAGCATTTTGCATTCAGCTACAGGATTATTTACCGCATCGAAGAGGAACAGATAACGATTGCCGCCATTATCCATGGGAGACGACTCCTGGGTGATGTGGATACAGAATGAGAGAGTGGGTCGGTCTTCGTGGCAGCGAAGGTGGTGTTCGATCCGGTAGTGTTGGCAGGGCAGGGGTTGGTTGGTGCGCCCCGCAGGATGCGTAGCGGCGATCACTCCCTGGTGGAGCTGGTCGGGTAGGGGTGGGTCTGGCGATTTCTGTTGTACGGTGGCGTTTGGTGTAAACAAGGGTTATTCCACTTCCGAGTGGACAAGAGGTGTCACATGAGAATGGTAGCCGATAAATATGATCGTATAACCATAGACCCAGAGCAGATGAACGGGCAGCCGTGCATACGCGGGATGCGCCTAACCGTCAGGCGTGTGCTGGAAGCTCTGGCAGTATATCCGGATCGCAAGGAGTTCTTTGCGGAATACCCCGAGCTTGAAGAAGAGGATGTGCGCCAGGCACTCGCTTTTGCAGCGGAAAACATGAGTGACAGTCTGATCGTGCGGGGACATGCTGCATGATCAACCTGCTTCTGGACCAGGGCTTGCCCCGGTCGGCCGCGACAATTCTGAGAAGCAAGGGATATTCCGTGGCCCATGTTGCCGAGCATGACCTGAGTAATGCCAAAGACATCGAGATAATCGAGCATTCCAGGAAAGAGGGCAGCGTTATTGTGACACTGGATGCCGATTTTCATGCCTTGCTCAAAATTGGAGGTTATACGGCTCCTTCTGTAATCCGTCTGAGGATTGAAGGCTTGAAGGGGGAGGAGCTAGCGGACCTGATAGAGCAGGTACTGGCAGCAGTTGGGGAGGATCTTAACCTTGGCGCTCTGGTTACGGTAAATGAAAAGACGATCAGGGTGCATCGATTATAGGTCAGAGGGGCAGGGAAGATAGGTAGTTTCACATCCGGAAACTCCGGAAGTGAAACTAGTGGTTTTCAATTCGGAAACGAGGGATTTTTTGTCCTGACAAGAAAATCAAGGGATTGCGCGGAAGCGTACATAGGTACGCCGCACAAGCACGCCTGC
>CAYSWG010000263.1:0-253 GCA_964434465.1 uncultured Geobacteraceae bacterium | reverse complement strand
TGAAAACTAGGTGACGACCGGAATTCAGGGTCGGGGTGCTGAGGGTGTTACGAGCCGAAACCAGCGGTACAGGATAAGATTTCATCAGTGTTCATCGGCCGGTATCCGGACCGGCAGAGTTATTTATTGTGATTTGTTATTGAACCTTTGGAGGACGTTGTGAAAAAAGCATTAATCACCGGCATTACCGGCCAGGATGGATCGTACCTGGCGGAGTTGCTCCTGGCCAAGGGCTATGAGGTGCACGGCATCA
>CAYSWG010000262.1:853-3608 GCA_964434465.1 uncultured Geobacteraceae bacterium | reverse complement strand
GAAAAATAAAGGGTGTTCAGGGTCCGCTTTTCGGCAAAGTAATGAATATGCAGAAAGGTTTCATGTCTTATACCATTAAAGCACACGTGAAACTTGACGACGTCGAAAAAGGCGAGATCATTCTTTCAAGAGATTTTGATATAACAGCAGTATCGCCAGTTAGGCAGTATCTGGTATATGGTGTCCTCGCATTTATTATGCTGATTATTATAGTGATATTTCTGAATATGAGACGCGCGGCTGTTATCGTGACGACTATCAAGGAGGATGTAGGAGCGCGGAGAGATTTGGTGAAGGAGCTCAGCAGGTCTGTTACTAATATATCCGAGGCAAAGGCAAAGCTGATGGATAAGGGAAAGACAGAAGATGCGGTCTTTCTGAAGGACGCTGAAAAAGATATGATGCTCCTGAAGCAGCATGTCGAGAATGCTGTCAGGGGTGATGCCACTATGCACAAGGTAAAGGATTTTAAGGATGCTCTGGAAAACGATAAAAAGATAAATTCACTGTTCGAGGACCTCACCCGGTCTGCTGATAAGGTTTATGACTTAGTGGTCTCCGGCAATAACAATGGCATTGAGAAAGAGGCGGATCTTCTGAGGCGGGACATAAAAAATGTGATCAATGAGTTTAAGGGAAGATGGTTTTGATCGTAGCGTCTGTTGTCGCAGCTAAAATAAATAAAATAAACAAGGGGGATCGGCGATGCAAAAGTTCATGAACAATCTGGGGCCAGTCTTATTTTTCTCTATTCCATTGATTTTGGGCGCAGCAATCTATTTCTTTAAGATACAGCAGGCCGTTGACTGGCTTGAATCCCTTAATGGGTGGCTTTTGAAAAAGAGAGAGGCTATAGCAGGGAAAGAAGGTTTCATAAGCAAGTGGTTCTTCAGGCCAATGCTCTGGGGGCTTTCCAAGATCATGCAAATGACTGAGCAGATACAAGACCCTTTTATGCGCTCCTCTGTCAGGATCGCTGCCTATCTGTATTTCGCCGGCATTCTGACATATATTTCGCTTACGATTGTTATAGGTATCGCTATTTTTATGATAGTTATGTGGCTCATTTTCGAGGTGCTTATGGACGACGGCAGGTCTTCAACCTCCCGGCCTGTACGCGAACGAGTTCGCGAGAAGAATCTTTATGATACCAAGGGTTTTTTCAATAAAAAGGTCGGGCGTATTGACGAAAATGGAAATATATATGACACAACAGGCTTCTTTGACAAGAAGGTCGGCAATATCGATGAGGAAGGCCGAATTAAGGATACTACCGCCTTCTTTGATAAAGAGAAAGCCCGGATTGATGATGAAGGCAACATCCATGATACCACCGGCTTCTTTGACAAGAAAATTGGGAAGATTGACAATGATGGAAACATCAAGGACACCACGGGCTTTTTAGATAAAAATGTGGGAAGGCTGAAGAAAGACTGAAAAGAAATATAAAGGGGGTTGGAGATGGCAAAATGCAGTAAAGGGCATGAAAACAAAGACGGCGCGAAATTTTGCACTCAATGCGGGGATAGGCTTGAAGGGGGAAAAATTAACTGCTCTCAATGTAATGCTGAGCTCGACAGCAAAGCCAACTTCTGTACATCCTGCGGTCAAAGGGTGGTGTCCAATATTTTAGGAGAGAAGTGGAAAAGGGGTATCGATGATTTTGCGACCCGGATAGACATTGAGCGCCTCGAAAGTGTGTTGCAGACTGGAATCATTGTTGAGCAAGGAACAAGGGCGTTGCTTCTGAGGAACGGGGCACTTGCCGCAACGCTGGAACCTGGCAGATACGAGTTGAAATCGACATGGAACGTGGTTAAAGACATGGCTGTCAAAGGCGTAGGAAAGGTGGCAAGCGGCATAACCTTTGCGGCGAGCTATCTCACCAGTTTTGGAAATTGGGAAAAAGCGGAAGATTCCTCTGAGACAGTAAAAGAGGCCTTTGACTCTCTTATCACTAATGAATGCACGGTTATTCTCGTTGATGCCGGAGATGTCGAGCTTCAGATGAGCATTACCGGCGTCAAGACAAAAGACCCGTTGGATATAGATGTCACCTGCAAGGTCATAGCCCAGATTGAAAACCCCGCCTTTTTCTTTAGCAATGTGATTAAAGGAAGAAACAATTATCTGATCAGCGAATTGAGAAACTCTCTTAAGGATGAATTAAGCAATGCCCTGAACGAGGCGGTGGGCAAGAAGTCCGTTACAGACCTTAATTATGACCTTGCCTTAAAGAAGCAGTTCGAGGTCTCAGTTGAAAACCATCTTCGGACAACCTTCCAGCGAAACGGCCTCAATTTTGTCCAGCTCAGAACTGTCGAATATAACTTCAAGGCTTACAACAAAATCAAAGGAATGTATGAGGATACATTCCTCCTTATAAGTGAAGAAGAGGCCAAACTGCAGAACAGAAAGAGGCTCTTCGATGTCTATGATCAGACCCAGCTCCAGGAAATTATAGAGCTTCAAAAAGAACGCGAATATCGCGAAAAGCGTCAGAAGGTTTGGGCGGATATGCGCGCGCTTGTTAACTCCGACAAGATGAACGAGATCAAGTCCGCTGACGACCTTGAGGCGTTTATCCACGAAATCGACAAGGGCAAACTTCTCAGAGACGACGAAGTGCAGGAGTTGATGAATGTTTTCCAACAGAGCGCCAAAAACAGGGCATTTCTCTTAAGGAAAATAGATATTGAGCATGACTTGGAATATGACAGGATCCGGATGGTTGGCGGGGAGGAAAATGAACTCG
>CAYSWG010000262.1:0-843 GCA_964434465.1 uncultured Geobacteraceae bacterium | reverse complement strand
TCGCACGATGGGAAGCCGAAGCAAAAAGGAGAAGAAGTGAAAATGCTTTTGGCAGGGAACAACAAACAGAAAACGCCAAAACCACATCTTCCATTGATGATATCTCTCGTGATACACGCGATAAGGATGCTGAACTCGACAAAAAGATAGACATGGGAAAGATTGATGTAGAAAAAGAAAAAATGAAAATGGGCATTGACGCGCTCAGAGAAATGAAGGAAATGAAGGCCAAAGAAAAGCGTGCGGAGATGGAGATTGAGGCCGAGCGGCTTGAAAGGCTTTCCAAGGTCGGAATAGAAGCGCTGATTTCTGCATCCGAAAAAGATCAGGCTGAAATGCTGAAAGACCTCAAGAAAACGGAAATGCTTAAAGATATGAGTGAAGAGCAGATACTTGCCATGGGGGCGGCAAATTCCAAGGAGCTTGCTGAGGCATTTAAAGAGAAATTCAAGGGGCTCTCGGCGGTAAAGCAGGAGGAACTGTACGAGAAAATGATGGCCCAGAAAGATAAGTCAATGGACACCATGCAGCAGATGTTTAATAAAGCACTTGAGACGCAGAGGGATGCTACGGTTGGAGTTGCCCAAGGCGGTAGGGTTGTATATCCGCCTTACGGTGGGCCGGGTTATCCTCCGGGCGGCGGAGGGCCAGGAGGACCGGGATTTTATAATGTGAATATGGATTCGGGCACAAAGGAAAAAGAAGTCGAGGTTGCATGGTGTAAGGGATGCAAGAAGAGAGTCAGGATTAAGCCAGGCGCAAAGTTCTGCCCGATAGATGGCACCAGATTATTTGAAGATGAATAATTCAATTAGAAACTGGAGGATTTATGGTTTGCCCTAA
>CAYSWG010000261.1:320-3608 GCA_964434465.1 uncultured Geobacteraceae bacterium | reverse complement strand
TAAGCTGTATCCGACCGAGAAGCAGAAGCTGCTTCTCGGTAGCCTCTTGCGTCTGCACAAGGACCTCTGGAATGCCGCGCTGCATGAGCGGATCGATGCCTGGCAGAAGGCCGGCAAGTCGATCAGTTACGCCGATCAATGCGCCAGCCTGACGCAGATTCGTGGCGAGATGCCGGAGGACTGGGCGCTGATGAACTGCTCGTCGCAGCAAGTCACGTTGCGCCGGCTCGACAAGGCCTTCAAGGCCTTCTTTCAGCGTGTTGCCGCCGGCCGTTCGCCCGGCTTTCCGCGTTTCAAATCGCTCAATCGCATGCCGGGCTTCGGCTATAAAGGGCACGGCGACGGCTGGCGCTTCACGCCGGGCGAGCACTGGAAGCACGGCACACTGCGTTTGCAGGGCGTCGGCCATATCAAGGCGCGCGGTGAGGCGCGCACGCCAGGCAAGATCAAGTCTAGTGAGCTGCTGCATCGCCAGGGCGAATGGCATTTGAGCCTGACAATTGAATGCGAGCCTGCGCGCCCTGGCGGGCACCGCGCCGTAGCGGCGGATTGGGGTACTAAAAAGTTGCTGTCGATGATCGACAGCAACGGTATTGAACAGAAAGCCCCCAATCCGCGCTGGTTCAAAACAGCGCAAGACGAGCAGATTCGCCTGGATCAGGCGGTTTCGCGCAAGAAGCGCGGCTCGATGCGCTGGAAGAAAGCCAAGCGCGCGGCAGCTCGTTTCAAAGCAAAGATTGCCCGCCGCCGCCTGGATCATCATCACAAGCTGGCGGCACAGATCGCCGGTGATGTCGCGATCTTTGCGACAGAAGATCTGGCCGTCAAGAACATGACGGCCAGTGCGTCAGGCTCGACCGAAGCGCCAGGCAAAAATGTCGCGCAAAAGTCCGGCTTGAATCGCGAAATACTCGATACAGCGCCAGCGCTACTATTCAATCTCATTTGCCTACAAAGTGCAGGAAACTGGTGGGCAATTCATGGTAGCGCCGACAAGAAGCCTCAAGCCTTCGCAACGCTGCCCGCGTTGCTGGACGGTGAAGAAAAAGACGCTCAGCGAGCGTATTCACCGTTGCAGTTGCGGGCTTGAGGCAGATCGCGACATGGCCGCAGCGCAGGTGGTCTTGCGCTGGGCAATCAACGAGCAACTCGGGCAGGAACTGCCCGCAGCGGCCTAACTGGCTGCGAAACCGCCTCCAAGTTCGAAGAATTTGGTGGTCGGTAGTTCATCACCTGATTTATTGGGGCGTGTTCAAACCATTAATCTCGGCGCGGACCTGCGCCACAAATCCGGGTTCCATTTCAACCACCTGGACGGCATCCCCTAGCTGTTCGATGGCTCGAATCGCGAACAAGCTATGCGATGCCACGATGATTTGGAAGGTTTCGCGCACCTTGGGATGCTGAATCAACATCCATAGCCTGGCTTGCAGCAGCAAGGAAAGATTTGCTTCTGGCTCATCCAGCAGGATGGTTTGCCTCCCAAGCGGAATGGATGGTTCGAAGCGCATGCGCGCGTCAGCCAAGCGACGCGCGTAGACATTGTTCAAACACGAATTGTCCAGCAAGGATTTAGCGGAGGGGAATAGCCTGTAAATGCTCATACCCATTGATCGCACATGAGCAATGATCTCCTTGCGGATCTCCGCAACCCGCTGTTCATCCGGAGATGTTTTGAACCGCGCCAGCCGTTTTTCCAGCAGAATCGTCGGATCCACGAACTGATCGGGTGTGGTGATCTGCGCCATCTGCTGCATGGCCATGTTGGTGTTACTCAGGCTCACCTCGCCGTGCGACAAGGACGCATTCCTGCGAGTGCGAACGTTCTCGATTACGGATGAAACGACACCATCGTCGATTTTTGCGGCGCCAATCGATCTGGACGTCCGGCGCGAATCGGCATAAAGCACCTGGCCATTATGTTTTACCGTCAGGCCGGCAAGCCGGTCATGCCCGTCGAAGTCGTACATTTCGCGCAGAGCGTGCTGACTCAGCGTGGGGTAACCGGTTTCCTCGGCGAGGCATCCGGCGGCCAACATGGACAGTAGAGTGCTTTTGCCTGAGCCATTGGGCCCCATCACGATGGTCAACCCGGGCAAGAACCGCATGCTGCGAATAGCGTCAATCCTGGAGGCACGCTGAAACCGGCAAGAATCGGCGGCAAGCTTGCGTTTATCGATGATCAGCTCAGAGATCATTGCGTGGTTACCGTTCGACGAACACTACAGGGATAGTTTCAGATTTGGCGAAATCGTATTTGTTTCTAGCAAAAGCACGCGCGCCATTTGATGAGCGCGTGTATGGATTTTCCGAATCGCGACTGCTGAGTTGACCGGCTCGACACACCTCCAGCAGGTCGGCCATCTCAGGTATCCAAAAAAGTCAGCAAGTGAAGTTCGCACCCCGGATACAGGGCTTCGATTTGTCGATAGAGGGCTTTGCCCTCATCCGTCAGGTCATCGAATCGGCACATCCAGCTTCGGCCTTCCGTATCGCTCCAGCCACTCCAACCCGTCGAGCCCAAAACGATTGAGGCCAAATACGGACGTGACAGGAAGCGCCCAACACCACTCTCCTGGGGGCCCTCCAGGCTGGGGAAGTGATATGCGTCCCAATCCGCCATTGCCTTCTGTTCGGCCTGGACGGCTTCGGGGGTATCGTAATTCTCGAGTGGCGCCGGCCTGGGGCGCCGATCGTCGGCGATGAAGGATTCGCTCAGAACATTAAATACCGATACCCCGCTGCATACGCCGAACTGGTCGTCGAATTCGCGGTTGTCACACACGACGAGCTTTACAAACATCCCGCCTTCGTGACTATTCTTCCACGCGGGGTCATCCACCGGGAATTTGACCCAGCCGGAAACGACTGCTGATCTACGCTGCATTTTTTTCCTTGTCAGAGAACAGCGCCGTTGTCGAGCGGGCCACCGCCGCACCAATCCATCCAAGACGGGCACTGCGGCTCATAGATGAAGCTGCGCGCACGCAAGAACGCGCGGCTCATCTTGGTGGTGGAAATGTAGGTGACGTTCATGATCTTTTCCTTGAGCGGTTAAGCCGCCAACCCTTCGGCGACGATTGCAATCGTTTGCCTGACAACATGCCGCATATTGCTGGCGCTTACTCGATCCAGGCTAAGGCCCGCAGCGGCCAACGCTTCATGTGCGCGCCTCCAGGAGATACCGGCCGTCCCGGGAGATCCCGGCGATGCGATAGCCGTGCTGCTGTGCGTCCATCATCGCGTCGCGAACTGCCATACGCCAGCGTATGGCCAGTCCTGGGTCGG
>CAYSWG010000261.1:0-310 GCA_964434465.1 uncultured Geobacteraceae bacterium | reverse complement strand
GAAACGCCTCGATCGGGTATGCCTCGGCCCATTGCTGCATTTTTTCCAGCGCGTCACCGCGCAAGTACCATCCGCGTTCGAACCGTTCAAATTGAGCGTTCTGGCTCGCCACAAGCGCATCCAATACTTTCCGCTCTTCCGTTGAGAGCTTGGGCGCCAGCCATTCGTATGCTTGCTGGGCGTTCATCAAATTCTCCGGTGGATACCCGAACCTAGCCGCACGACTGCGAAGCGGCCTCAGCGCGTGAGCGCGACGGCAGGTTGCGGGAGGAGACCGGGAAGTTGCCTTGCCCGGGGTTGTAGTTTGCGA
>CAYSWG010000260.1:0-3616 GCA_964434465.1 uncultured Geobacteraceae bacterium | reverse complement strand
TTACCCTGTGCCATCCCAGCGCTCATGGTGATTGAGGGCAATTGACGCGGCCATGTGCAGCACCGGGTAGGACGATCCGGAAAGCATTTTTTCGCCAATGGTCGTGTGGGCCTTCATGATTTCGAACTCTTCCTTGGTGAGGCTGCCCGGCTTGAGCAGTATGTTGTCGGGAATGCCGATTTTTCCCAGATCATGCATGGGGCTGGCGAACGTGATATTTTCGATGAAGTTCCCATCCATGGCCAGGTATTCGGCAATCTTGCTGGCATAGAGGCCGATCCGGGCAATGTGGGAGCCGGTGTCCGTGTCCCTGAATTCGGCGACTGCCGTCAGGCGTTCGATGACTTCGATGCTGATATCCTTGACCATGCTGAGGGCATCGGCCAGTTCCCGCGTCTTTTTTTCCACCATGTCCTTGAGCATGAACTTGTAGTTTTTTTCCATATGGAGCAGACGGTTGTATTTGACTGCTTTTTCGATGGCATGGAGGAGATAGGTGGGTTTGTAGGGCTTGATGATGAAATCGAAAGCACCTTTCTTTACCGCTTCGACGGCGATGTCCAGTTCGGCGTAGGCGGTCATGAGGATTACGGGTATTTCCGGATTCAGGTTGTGGACGATTTCGAGCAGTTCGATGCCGGTCATGACCGGCATTTTGATATCCGTCAGAATGGCATCGAAGGTACTGCTGTGCACGTTCTGCAGTGCTTCTTCACCATTTCTGCAGGGGATAACCGCATAGCCGAACTGGGTGAGCAGGGCAACCACCGACTCGAGGACATACAGGTCGTCGTCGACAACCAGCACCGTTGTTGCATTCTTCTCGGTTATCATTGAACCCCTTTTCTGCACAGGCGTTCCCGGCGGAGAACTCTGGTTCCCAGCGGTAAGGTCGGGCGGGCCCGTGCCGGCGCTGGAATACTATGACGGTATGATGGTGCTCAGTTACGCAACTTGCCACCCAGTGCCTTGCGATAACCACACTGGTCATGAAGCCAGGGAAGGGTTCTCACCAGTTCTTCGGTCAGTTTAACGCAATCGGGATTAATGGCAAAACGGCGGGAGTAAATACGGCACTTCCTGCTGACCACATCAAGGTAGCGGCAGGGTGTCGCCGTGAAGAAAATCGCACCGTTATCGCCTTCGATTTTTTCGAAACAGCAGAGCCCGCACTGTTCGCAGATAGTTTCCCAATCCGGGAAAATATTTGAGAGTTTTTTCATTCAGGAAGAATACCCAACAGGTCCCGTTTCTGTCAATTCATTTAGCATGTTTCGCGGCGGTAACTTGCGGAATACGTACAGTGTTGTCTGTTTTGCGCACAGAATTCTCGCTCTCAGAGCAGGGCAGCCGGGCTCTTTTGTTACAACACGGTTAAAAAGTTTCGCGTTTGCATGCATTTTTCGAGGGTGCATTGCAATGTTTCCGGACAGCGGGTAGTATAGCAGCAGTTGTCTGTCATTGTGCACGATCTCTCAACAGAACTGGTGTTGGTTCAGCAAAGCAAGGCAGGTAAGGAGACAGGGGTGACACGAAGCACGAATCGGCTGGCTGCCATCGACATCGGCAGCAATTCCATACGCTGTATAGTGGTGGACGTTGGGGATGACGGCAGGTATCGCGTTCTCGATGACGAGAAGGCCACAGTTCGCCTCGGCGAAAACCTTGCTGCCGGCGGCTCCATTGCCCCCTCGGCCTGGGATCGTGCCATGGAAAGCCTGCTGCGCATGAAAAAGATCCTCGACGGCTACGGGGTGCTGCACGTCGAGGCGGTCGCCACCAGTGCCGTCCGCCAGGCGGCCAATGGGCCGGGATTCGTCCAGGCCGTTCGTGACCGGACCGGCATTACCGTCAGGATTATTCCCGGTGAGGAAGAGGCGCGGCTTGTTTCCCTCAGCGTCCTCCATAACTTCGATCTGGATGGCATTCGCTATGGCATGATCGATATCGGCGGCGGCAGCGTTGAAATTGTCACTGCCGTTGGCAACCGGGTCGAGGAGTATTATTCCCTTGAGCTGGGTGCGGTAACCCTTACGGAGCGATTCCTGACCCAGGATCCGGTGAGCGAGGCGGAGCAGCGCAAACTGGTGAAGCATGTCAGGTCGTGTCTGAAGGGCGCGTTCCCCGCTGACGACGAGGTAAGTGCCCGCTGTCTGGCGGCTTCCGGCGGGACGATCACCTCCGTTGCCGCCATGATCATGGCAGCCCGTGGTGAAACCTACGATTCCGTCCATGGCTACGAGGTGCTCCGTTCCGACATTGTTCACCTGCTGGCCATGCTCGTGCGTAAAGATGTAAAGGAACGGAGAGCGGTTACCGGCCTCAATCCCGACCGTGCAGATATAATCGTGGCCGGGGTGCTGCTTCTTGATGAGCTGATGCGCTTTTTCGGCGCCAATATTCTTCGGGTCAACGAGCGGGGCATTCGCGAGGGGCTGATTCTCGACGGCCTGCGCAAGCATGGTCTGGTCAATGAGAAAGTGCGTCGCCGCACCTGGCGGTCGGCGATCCAGGAGTTTGGCCGCTCTTGCCTGGTGGACGAAGAACATGCCCGCCAGGTTGCCCGCCTGTCACTTGAACTGCTCGATGGCTTATCAGCGGCCTTCCCTGCTGGTGACCGGGAGCGGCGACTTCTGGAGGCCGCGGCCCTGCTCCATGACGCCGGGTATTTCATCAGCTATTCAAGCCACCACAAGCACTCCTATCATCTGATACGCCATGCCGACCTGCTGGGATTCACGCCCCGGGAGCGGGAAATTATCGCCAATGTGGCCCGTTATCACCGGAAATCCCTCCCCAAGAAGAAGCATGAAGGGTATGCCCGGCTTTCGGAAGCCGACCGCGACCTGGTGAACCGGCTTGGCGGGATTCTCCGTCTGGCTGACGGCCTGGACCGCCGGAGAACCGGCATGGTAAAAATGCTGACCTGCCATCTGGACCATCCCCGCTGCCGTATTCTCCTCCATGGTGATACGGACCTGTCCGTTGAACTGTACGGGGGGGAGGAGAAAAGTGACCTCTTTGTCCATGCCTTTGGCTGCACCCTGGAGCTTGTTGGCGCCTGACCAGGGTCCCCTGGATCACCTCAGTAGAGCCTTCCTCCGTCAATCGGATGGTTTTCCCTGCCTCTGGCTCAACCCCGCACTTTTGTAACCCACTTATTGGCAAGCTGTAACATTCCTGTAACAATGTTCCTCTATCCTCCTCCAAAGACTTCCGGACGGGTCGTTGTGTCGACTCGTCGGTAAATCGCAAGACTGTATGCGGTTCTATTATCTCAAAACGAGGAGGAGCACGTGAAAGGAAAATTATTGGCAGCAGGGCTTCTGGCGGTAATGGCCATTGGCCAGAGCGCGGATGCAAAGACCCTTGAGGAAATTCTCAAGGAAAAGGGTGTGATCACCGAGGCGGATTACAAGGAAGTCACCAAGGTAAAGCCCTTCGAGTACAAACTGGGCAGGGGGGTTACCTTTACTTCCGCCGATGAGAAGTTCCAGTTCAGCCTGGGTGGTCGTATGCAGTACCGCTATACCTTTGTCGACCTGGACAAGGGTGGAGACACCAGCGCGTTCAACGCCCAGCGTATCAGGCTCATTGCCCAGGGTTACGCGTATAC
>CAYSWG010000259.1:0-3638 GCA_964434465.1 uncultured Geobacteraceae bacterium | reverse complement strand
AGAAGCGAGGGTACTTGGCGAGGCCGGTCTTTCGGGTATTCGCTCGACGCTTTGGCTCGGAGGAGACGATGCCGGCGGTAGCGATTGCGGGCTCTTGCTCAAGCAGCTCAGCGAGTCGCGAGGCAATCCTGTTCACATCGCTCGCTACCACAATGAGACCCTGAGCCCGATCGTACGATCCCCTGGCTCGCAGCAACTCGAACGCGTGCTCCTGGATTGCAGCCTCAAGCTGGCGGGTGCTTCGAACCAGTTCCTGTTCGCTCAGCATGGCGAATACCTCCTTCATGTCGATTAGACAAGTGGAGTGTATCGCGCTCTACTCTATTGTGTCAACTCTCTCTAAAGGCCCACTAACTGCGACGCGGAACCAGAGCTCCATCGACGAAGTCGTAGAAGTCTGAGTTGCGGTCTGCCACAATGCTCAGCACCTCCGCGAGCACTTGATCCGCATCGACGGCGGGTTCATCGAAGCGGCCGGCTTCACGCATCTCGATTCGCTCTTCGCCGGGAGTCGCATCATAGGTGACCACGTAAAGCCGCTCCAGCTGCTCTTCCCTTCCTGCGGGATCCGGCCTGCCACTGAACAGACGCAGTAGGTCGTGCGCGTTCTGTACCGTGGAGGAGCGCCTGTCGGTGTCGTCCGTAGCAGCACCTGCATCAAGGAAGAGCAGCCCTGCGAGCACTGCAAAAGGGAACCGCCGATGCAGGGTGACCGCCTCGAAGAGCATGTCGCCGCGCCGGTTCGAGAGGTTCTTCTGGTAGTTGCCGGAGCGAGCATCGGGGAAGCTGATGGTCTTGATCGAGATACCTAACAGCAATCCGCTCGTGTCGGTCGCCCAGGACACATCCACCTTCTTCGCACCTATGCCGCCTGAGATCCGACGCTCTGAGCCGTAGGTTGCACCGTCTTCCTTGACGAGCGGTGCGCAGTCCATCACGCCAGCCACGCGCAACTCGGCGGCAAGGGCCCTCGCAATCGTGTTCGAGAGTCGCTCGGAGTAGTTCTTCTTCTCTGACTGCTTCGCCGATGCATCCGGCTTCGGTGCGGCTGCTCTTATCGCTCCTATGAGCGCCTCGTGAGCTCCCATGGCCCCCTCTATCCTTGGCTGCGTTTCTTGCGCCTCCCGAAGAGATGTTCTCTGCCTTGTCGTACGCCGTCCACAACGTCCGGGTCGAGTGACATCCCCTGGACAAGGATGATGTCATCGACGACCTGCACCGCTTCACTGAAGCGGCCGTTTCTCAGGTGCGCGTCCACGGTCGGCTTGGCAGTCATCAACTTCCTCTTGCAGCGCTTGAGCAGAGCGGCCGATGGAACGGGCAGGTTAAGCGCCTCCCGCGGCTCGAGCTTCAGGAGACCGCCGCCGTACGACCTGCCCACCAGTTCGGCCCCGAGTAGCGTGAATGTCGTCAGCGATGCCGTCGGCAATACTGAGGCCAGGTCCCGATAAGCTGCGTTGAGGTACAGACCATGAACAGAGTTGGCGTTGAGGAGTCGGGACGGGTTCTCGATGAACCGAGGGCCCTCGTTGGCCATGTAGACCATGAACAGATCGGGCGCATTGACTGCCGGAACGCGGAACCAAGGCGTGCGAACGCGACACTTGTACGCTTGGTCCAGCTCGAGGTCTTCACCTAGCCGGATATAGGCTCGCGCTGCGTTGCTCGGGTAGGTCGACGGAGAGAAGAGCCATACTCTCGCGCCCTCATCCCTTGCCCTTTCCCAGTGGGCGGCTGTGTAGTCGATGCCGCGCGCATGCTTGGACCCTGGCGGCAGCATCCTACGCACTTGAGCTGTGCTCAACTTATGGGCGAGCCGTTCGGCCTCGCTGATGCAGAAGTAGTCGTTGCCGCCCGTCACCATTCCGACTGAGATTGTTCCCGCGTCACTGAGTGGAGTGAACCCCCCAACGGCGTCAATCGCGACAACCGCCTCGCGCGTCGATCCCGGAAGTAGCAGCTTCGTCCACTTCCCAGCATCAGGCGACGTCGACCACTCGCGCTTCTCGAGAGTCGCAAGGTCGGATAGGCCAGTGACCTGGACGATGTCGAATCTGTCACAGGGCCCTTGGCCCTCAGCGAGCAGAAGAACCACCTCTTCCAGTACGTCCGGGAACACCCGCTCCTCGAACAGGATGACTCGAACGCACCCGAAATGATCCAAGAGATACCGCCGTACAGGGGCGGCGTAGTTGACTGACAAGAGCTCTGCGGGCAGCACAAGCCCAAGGCGGCCACCCGGCCTAAGGAACGATGCAGCGTGCACCGTGAAGGGCGCCCATGAGCTCGCGAGACCATCGATGCGGACGCCCGCAGCAAGCGCTGCCTCACGACCCCTTCTCCGCGCGTCGCCAGCAAAGGACTGGTAGCGGATATACGGCGGATTGCCGATACATGCATCCATCAAGGGCAAGTCGCGCTCTACTCGCGCCTCGAAGAAATCACCTACACGAACCCGGTCAGAAATGTCGATTCCGGAGGATGAGCGAATCATCTCGCAGGCAGTCTTGGCCGAAGGAGCATGAAGCTCAGCACCCCACACCTGATGCGCAATTCCATCGTCGCTCTGTCCGAGTGCGCGCAGCTGGTCAATAGCCGGCACCAAGAAAGCAGCCTCGCCGCAGGAAGGCTCCAAGACCCGATCTTCCGGCGTCCGCAGAGCCCAGCGGGCGATAAACTCAGCCATCTCTGGAGGCGTGAAGAACGCGCCTCTAGCTTTGCTCGCGGCCTGAGGATTCACGCCCTTCACCTCCTCGATATCGAATGGCCATCCTAATGTCTCAGTCTGACATGAAGTCGGTACTCACGCGAGACGAACCGCGAGCCGTCGGAGCTTGAAACGAACTGCTGGACGCAGCTCCTACAGCATGTCTACCATATCTGACCTGCTGCTTTGTCGCAGGGGCCGGATTGAACGTATGAACGCCTTCAGGGCCGTCCTTCTGATCCATGCAACCCACAGGGCCCAAGCCCCTACGCGTCGCCGTCGAGAACTCGCGCGAAGCCTCGCAGGACGGCATGCCGGCCGAAGGGTTCCCTCGATCGGCGGTCGTTCACCTCTAGTCGATCAGCTCCGCGTGGACAAGCAACTTGCCGTCCTCTGCGTGATACGCGCATGTCGAGAGCGTAAGCGTCCGGCCGGCGGGATCAGGCCGGAATCCTGGATCCAGGAACGATCGATCCGCCCACCGCGCAATGCGATCCGGGTAAGGCCGCATGACCGGGAACGCGAACACATCGTCGGAGCCATCGGTCACACGCGCCGAGTAGACAAGCCACGTCCCACCGTTGCCGGCAGCATCGACGTACTGGATGAAGGGATGCGCAGCCCAGAAGTTCGCGTCCCCGTAGGAGGCGAGCACGCCGAGCATCGAGCCGTCCCGCATGTTGTGACCATGGAGCAGCGTCGCCCGCGAGCTGTCGCCGACATAGCGGGGCGATCGGTAGTCGGCGAAGATCGCACCCCGCGCGTCGTCATCGCCATCCGCCGCGTGTGTGAGGTAGGTAATGTTGTCCGTGGTCTGTACCACCGGCTCATGGAGGTCAGTGCCGGGGATCGAGAGATAGCCGATCACGTCCGGGTTCGCGGCCTTCGCCTCGAGGAGAAGTTCGTGCGTCGCTGCCCACTCCTCAGCCGT
>CAYSWG010000258.1:0-3679 GCA_964434465.1 uncultured Geobacteraceae bacterium | reverse complement strand
ACCAAAGAGCTTTAGAGATTAATATGAGTTAGAAAAATATTTCGCTAATTCTAATGGGGTTAATGGCAAGAGCTGGCAGAATTAGATCTGATTTTTAATATTATTTCTTTTTTTTGTTCTAATAATATAATATAGTTATCTAAAATTGTTGGATTATAAAATAATAAAGGGTTTTTTATTTGTTCATATGAATCATCATGTATCTATTATGAGATTTATAATGATTCTTTTTGATTATGAATAAAAATCTGGTACTCATATATCTTATATAGAAATTAATAATATTAATAACATGAAGAAAGAGGAGAAAAAATGATATATTACGACAAAAAGAATAATTCTAGATGAAGAAGTTCTTAAAATTGCTCTCGATGGAAATTTCTGCCCAAAATGCTGTCAGTCATTGAAAGTAAGTAAACAAGATCATAAATTATACGATCTTGATGTAGAAATCCATAAATGTAGAGAATGTGGATTTTGGATTGAAAAGTTTATAAGAAGCTTTTGCCGATATAAGATAGATTATTTATATTGGCAAGAGTTGTTTTTAATGTATAGAAATTACAATATAAAATTTTAATATTCGCGATTTTCATATAGAAATTATATTGATATATAATAGTAATATTATATTTAGGATGCATAACTTTTTTAAATCTGGTTATGGTCCTCTCCAAACATTAGTTTACTAATGTTGAGGAGTCACTCGCTCAGTTATCAAAGAATATGATTCAATATATTATCGAAAGATAGTATATTGAATCGTATTCTTTGTTTTTGTTTTTTATTCGGTTAATGATTTTATTACTCGATTAAATCTTTCAACCGGCGCATTACCAATAATAAAATTAATCATTTGGCCGTTTTTAAAAAATAAAAAAGTAGGTAAACTATTTATATTATATTCTTCGGCAAGATCTGGATAATTATCTATATTAATTTTATAAAATTCTAAAATATCATTAGAATATATTTTTTGTAATTCATCAAAAGTTGTTTGGAATTCTCCACAAGAAGAACACCAATCTGCAGAAAATTGTATTAATTTTATTTTATTAGAATTGGAAGAAATAATTTTATCAAAAGACTCTAAATTGTAAATCATGTTTCCCTCAGTATATGTGTTGGTAGTTTAATTTATAGAAAATAATCTTCGAATTGACTATTGCCGTATACATCATAATGATATGGTATTATAATCTGGAAAATAATATATAAAAACGTAATATGTTTAAAATTTTGGGGATGCGGTAATTTCTCTAATAAAATTTTATAATAATCATAAGTTGAGATAGTATATTTAGTAATTACTGAATAATCTAGTATATTTTTACTAATTACACCAAATAAACTTTTAACTTCTTTGGGAATTTCATGTTCTTTCATTAATAAAATCGAAGATGGATTTTTAATATAATCTAATATTTTTTGATAAGCGGCAGAAATTATTTTTGCTCCATTGGAAGATAATAAGTTATAATCTAAAAAATTATAATCGTTTGAAACTTCTTGAGTTGGATCTAGAATATTATCTGGATCGAAGAGAATTGATTTTGTGGATTTTATTTGTTTCTGATTATTAGAGATTAAATTATTAATATCAATAACTTTTTTCGAAGATAATTTAATCTCTAATTGTTCTTTTTTATCTTTGTTTTTTGTTGTTTCGGTAAAGACATTATTAGCAAATTCTTCTTGTGATATTGGAATTAAATATTTAAAATCCTCAGATAGTTTATTAATCTTCTCTAAATTGTATTCATCATCAATATCATTTAAATCAATATTTGTAATTTTAAAAAAAATCTTATTGGCAAAATCGGCAAACCCTGTTGAAATTATTTTTGTTAATAACTGATTTTGAATTGTTGGATTGCAAATAAAATGACTAAAATAATGTCTATATGATTCACGATTAGAATCGTATAGATATCTTAATAAATATACAAATAAGAGATAATTAACCATCATCACTTGTAATGGATTATCTTTATATTTTTCAGTAGTTGTGCATAAATTATGAAGTATCTTTTTAATAATATATATTATTTTATTCTGCTCAATCGACGTATTCGATAAGATTAATGAATTGAAATATTGTTCATTAATATTGAATTTACCAGGCATTAATAATGGTAGATTATATTGAATCTGGCCTTTGTCATTAGTTAATATTTTACAATGTTTATTAGTTATGTATCTAAAATAATTAAATGTATAATGAATCAAACTTGATTTTATGCTATTTGTTAAACATAATTCAAAAATATTATCCAAATCATTTCTATCATTAATAATTTGTGGGGTTGGTGGTGCTTGAGCTTCTTTAGAACTGGACGGTGGGATATATTCTGTTACTCTTTTATCTTGTTTATTAATCTGATCTTGTTCTGATAATATTATATTTTGCCGCATAAGAGAAGAAAGAATCAAATAATTGGAATAAAATGAATTCACCTGATTGTATAATCTTAATACTTGTTGGGAATTCATTGTCACTTTAAAAAAATTAACATCTCTACTAAATTTAAAATCAATAATCCATAATTGTTTTTTATTCATATCTTCATAAATGTTTCGGCCAAGTATAAATCTAAGATTTTTAATAAATTCTTCAGCTTCATTATAATTTAATAATTTTGAATATACATTATCTGTACTTATAAGTTTTAATGTGTCTACATTTGTGTGATCATCTTCACAATTTTTTTTAACAGTTTCTATAAGTTGACGATCTTCTGTTAAAAATTTATAAAAATCAATTTTGAATTTAATATCATTAAAATCTTTAACAATTGCGTTCTTCATAATACCAAGAAATTGTTGATTCCACACAAACATATGAGTTACTGATAGATCCATATTATGCCTCCTTTTTTTGTTTGGAAGATGGTGTAATATAATGTTTATTTCATATAATTAATCTCTTTAGACACATTATGTGTCCGCGCACATTTTCTCACACCACCTTCCTTAAATTTATCATTTCTATATATTTTATGAATATTTACATTTTATAGAATGAGTAAAATGTAAATATTCATAAAAAATTTTAATATCTAGATAAACGGCAAGAGCATATATTTGTATGAATATAATTAAAAATCCCTACCCCATAAAACCAAAGAGCTTTAGAGATTAATATGAGTTAGAAAAATATTTCGCTAATTCTAATTTAGAAAATATTAATTCGAGAAAATGTAGCAATTAGCTCTAAAATATTAATTTTTAACATGGGGGTTAATGGCAAGAGCTGGTGATAGATAACATTAATCAAAAATAGGACGATGGTACTTTACCAACAATTTCCAAGATTTTTAATAAAAACAATTAACATGAGCTACACTTAAAAAATCTGAATTTGTTTTCCACAAATTCAGATGACATAAACTGTACCAACTTTTAGTATAAGTGTAATGTGATCAAACTTTCACTTTTCAAATTTTTCCAAAATTAGAAATTACCTTGAGCTGGGATGAGCTAGATTGAGCTTCCCTGGTACTTCCCAGTTAAAAGTACCAGGAAGCTCACCGAAGCTCACCCAGCTCAAAAGGGGGTGTGGTTTTCTATTGGGGGGCAAGGTCTGTGAGATCTGTCGATGGTACAACAGCGGAAATTTCCAAAATTTTTAATAAAAACAATTAACATGAGCTGGTGTGGATCTCTCCTAAAACTAAAA
>CAYSWG010000257.1:2240-3681 GCA_964434465.1 uncultured Geobacteraceae bacterium | reverse complement strand
TGTTGAAGTTGAACCCGAACATCTGCGACCAGGCGTCGCCCGCCCCGCCGGGAATGAACAAGGCCGGCTGGCCGGCCCGGGCGCCGGTGAAGCTCGGTCCGCCGCGGCCGAAGGTCTGGTAGAAGCTGTTCAGGTTGAGCAGCGGGCGGAGGGCGTTGCGGGAGGTCTGGATCTGCAATTCGTTCACGTCCAGGTTCTGGGTGGTGGCCTTGAGATCGGGGCGCTTGGCCAGCGCGGTCTCCACCAGCTTCTCCTTGTCGAGCACCCGCTCATCGGGAGTGGTTTCGACACGCTCGGTCAACACCACCGGCAGCTTCCGCAGCTCGGCGTCGAGGTCGACGGCGACCTGGCGCCGCAGCACTTCTTCGGCAATCTGCAACTGGTATTGCACCTGGGTCAGGTTGATCTTCGCCGTGGCGTACTGCTGCTCGGGCTGGAAGATTTCAAGCGGGCTGGCGGCGCCCAGTTCGAGTTCGCGGCGGGCGCGCTGCAGCGCCCTGTCCGCCAAGTCGAGCGCCTGTTCCTGCACCTTCAATCGCTCACGCGCGCTGACCACATCCCAGTACGCGTTCTCCGCGGTGACCAGCAGGCGCTGGATGGTGTCCTCAAACGTGTACTCCGTGGCGCGCCGCTGGCTGCGGGCGATGGTGATGGGCAGCAGGGTGATGTGTGAACCGCGGTTGCGCAACAGCGGCTGGGTGAAGCCCATCTGCCAGGTGTTCTGATAGTTCGGATTGAAGAGCTGGAACGAGTTGTTGTTGGAGATCTTGGTCCAGTTGAGCGAGCTGAACACCTGCGTGCCGGTGGGCAGCGTCTGTTGGAAGCGCGAATTGAAGGGCTGGTTCAGGTTGCTCAGAATGTTGGCGCCTTCGAGTGTGTTCGAGGTCGGCGTATTGGTGCGAGTGGCCGCGAAACTGGAGGTAACCGTGGGGTCAAACACGGAGAAGGCGCGCTGAATGGCGTTCTTCGGCAACTCCAGTTGCACGCGCTGGATCTCGATGTCGGTGTTGTTGGACATCACCAGCGAGAGGTAGTTCTTGAGCGACAATTCGAGCTTGCCGTCGACCACAAAGTCGCGCAGCTTGACCGGGTCCTTGAGCACCACGCGGGTGTCGAGGTGGCCGAAGGTCTTGCGCATATAGGCCTGGGTGCCGGCCCAGGGGGCCGAAAAATAGCTCGATGTCTCGTCCTGCTGCTGCGCGCACAACGGCAGGCAGCACAAAGCGCTGATTACGATAGCTCGATTTCGCATGACAGATTCCACTTCACTCGGAACAGATTATTCGTACCGGATCGCCTCGATGGGATCCAATTTCGCAGCCTGGACGGCAGGGTAAATGCCGAACAGCAGTCCGATGCCGACGGAGACGCCGAAGGCCCGGGTCGTCATCTCCCGCATGGACGAAGGCAAGGGCAAGGGCAAGGGCAAGAAGGGCAAGAA
>CAYSWG010000257.1:0-2230 GCA_964434465.1 uncultured Geobacteraceae bacterium | reverse complement strand
GGCGACGCCGATGGAGGCGAACGTTACCACGGTGGACCATCCGGCGGCGGCGGCGATGATGCGCGATAAGGTAAACCCGAAGGCGATGCCCAGGAGCCCGCCGATGATGGAGATGAGGACCGCTTCGGTCAGGAATTGGCGGACGATGTCCGCCTGGCGCGCGCCGATGGCGCGGCGGATGCCGATTTCGCGGGTGCGCTCGAGCACCGTGGCGAGCATGATGTTCATGATGCCGATGCCGCCCACCAGCAGCGAAATGCCGGCGATACAGATCATGACGATCTTGAAGATGTTGGAGGTGCGCTTCTTCTGCTCGAGCAGTCCGGCGGGCACGGTGACGGTGAAATCACCGGCGTCCTTGTGGGTGGCGGCGAGGATCGCCGAAATCACCCCGGCGGTCTCGACCGAATCGGTGCCAGGCGCGACACGCAGGTAAATGCCGTCGATCTCGTCCTTGAGGAAGCTGTTGTTGTCTTCAAAGCGGCGCATCACCGTGTTGAGCGGCGCCACCACGAGGTTGTTACGGCTGAGGATTTCCACGCCCTCAACTTCAGTGTCCGAACCGGCCTGTTGGGCGATGACGCCGATCACCTGCAACCAGGTGTCGTTGATCTTGACGAACTTGCCCACCGCCGGATCGTAACCGAGCAGGTTCACCTTGGCGGATTCCCCGAGCAGGCAGACCGGGGCGGAGCGGGAGTTCTCTTCATCGGTGAAGAAGCGCCCCTCGACGATGCGCAGGCTCTGGATGTCCTTGTAGGTGGGCTCGACGCCGATCAGCACGGGCGGCTCCGCCGAAGTTTTCGGCAGCACCTTCATGGGCTTGAAGCGCTTGCGGGGCGTCATCAACTCGAGACCGGGGACGTTTTCTTTGATGGCGCGGTAGTCGCGGAAGGTCAGCCCGGGCGAAATCGCCCGGCGCTGCTGCAACTCGTTGCGGTCGACCGCCTCTTTGGCTTCGAGAATAATGTTGTTTACACCCAGCAGGTCGATATAGCTGAGCATTTCCTTCTCGACGCCCGCGGTGATGGCCAGCATGGCCACCACGGCGCCGACGCCGAAAATCATGCCCAACATCGTGAGCATGGTGCGCAGCTTGTGCACCAGGAGGCTCGAAAGCCCCATGTAGATTTCAGGAATGTAGGCCTGGAGAATCGCGGTCATGACGGCCTTACTGCCCTCCCTTGGCCGCGCCGCCGCTGGGCATGGCGCCCATGGCGCCGCCGCCGGCGCCGCCGCCTCTGCCCTTCTTGTCGGCCTTCTTGTCGCCAGGTTGAACGGTCGGGTCGTTCATCGAGATGATGTCGCCCTCATTGAGACCCGCGCTGATGACCGAGACCGACTCGCTGCGCTTGGCGATCTGGATCGGGCGCTGCTCAAACCGCTCGCCGGCCTTCACGTAGACGACCAGTTTGCCTTCCTTCTCGAAGATGCTCTGGTTGGGGACGAAGATGGCGTTGGGCACTTTTTCGACGATGATCTCGACGTCGGCCAGCAGGCCGGGCCGCAGCAGTACATCAAACTGGGAATCCTCTCCCGGAGGGAGCGGGAGTTTGGCATTTTCCAGGTCTTTCTGGGAGAAGCCCTGGCTGCCGCCGCCGAAGCCGCCGGGCATCAACCCGGGACCACCGGGGCCGCCCATGGCCATGGGGTCGCGCCGCTGGCGGCGCTCGCCGCCCTCCGCACCCTCTCCCTGAGCGCCCTCGGGACGGCGCCGTTCGCCGCGAGCGTCCGCACCCTGCTTGGTTTCTTCACCCTTGGTGGCGTCTCCGCCCTTCTTGGAGTCATCCGCTTTGCGGGCTGCTCCGCCCATCTGCTCGCGTAGTTTCGAGAAGACGGCCTGGCGCTCTTCCTGAGAAAGCGACGTGATGTCACGGCCGCCGGTGGCCTTCTGCAGTGCTTCGCGCAACTGGCGCTGCTGGTCTTCGCTCATGCCTTGGCCGCCGCCGAGCATCATGCGCATGCCGCCGCCCGGGCCGCCGCCACCGCCTTGCGCGCCCGGTCCGCCCGGTCCGCCCGGTCCACCCGGTCCACCCTGGCCGCCCATCTGAAACACCATCGGGGCTCCGCCGCCCGGGGCGCCGCCGCCCATGGCGCCGGGGTCAAACCCGCCGGGCATGCCGGCAAACAGCGAGGTGCTGGGCGCCGCGATCGGCTTCTTGCGGTTTTCCTCGGCGGTGGCCAGAATCCGCGCGATCTGGTCCGGCTTGGCGCCGAGAGCGCTGAGCAG
>CAYSWG010000256.1:0-3720 GCA_964434465.1 uncultured Geobacteraceae bacterium | reverse complement strand
GGTGGTCGGAGGATCCGGCCCGGTTCCCGCGCGAGAGCGTCAACGGCCAGCGGGACGAGCATGGCGCGGTGCACACGGACACGTTGGTGCTGCGTCAACCGGCCTTGCGCGTCCAGGTGCGCCTGACCTACGACTATATCGGCTGCATCGACACCGCCTCCGCCTACTTCCGCCGCCTGGAACGAGCCGGGGTTCACTGCATCCCCTTCAACAAACCTTCCCTGAGAAGGGGCCTCCGCTGGTTCGACCGGCGCAACCATCGCAAATTCGTGCTGATCGACGGTTCAACCGCTTTTCTCGGCGGCATGAACATCGGCGACGAATATTCCGGGGTCGACACCAACGTCACCCACTGGCGGGATTTCGGAGTCAAGCTCGCCGGACCGGTCGTCAAGGACCTGCAGCGGCTCTTTCTGGAAACCTGGGACAATGAAGGCGGACAGTCCTTGCCGGCGCCCGCTCCGGCGCCGACAACGGAAGCGGCGGCCGGCAATGCCGTCATCATGGTAGTCAGCGGCGGTCCCCATCACAACCGCTCGCGCATTGCCGGATCATTTCGCATGGCATTGGCCGGCGCTTCGGTCAGCGCCCGCATCATCACCCCCTATTTCGTACCGGGACCGCGCATGGTGAGAGCCCTGCTGCGGGCCGCCCGCCGAGGGGTAGCCGTCCAGCTGATTCTGCCGGCACTGAGCGATGTGCCCCTGGTCCAACTGGCCAGCCGGGCATACCTGGCGCCGCTGCTCAAGGGCGGAGTCCGGATCTACGAGCGGGACGGGGCAATCCTCCACGCCAAGGTAATGCTCATCGACTCCTGCTGGGCGACAGTCGGCTCGGCAAATCTCGACCTGCGCAGTTTTCACCGTAATTACGAAGTGAATGTGGTCATCGACAACGCTGAATTCGGCTGCCGCCTGGATGAAATGTTCGCCGACGATCTGCTGCAGTCCAGGGAGATCACCCATGCGCAACTGGAATCACGGAGCTGGCTTGGGAAACTACTGGAACGGATCTGCGACCCCCTGCGCCGGTTTCTGTAACAAGGAACCCGCTACGACACCCGATACATCCCTGTTCGCGACCACACACCACCCGGCAGCCATCATACCCGCAAAAGCGGGTATCCGGAACACGTCACGATAGTAGCGCATTGAATCTGCGCCAGCGCGGGACTGACGAAACAGAAACCGACGCACTGCATGGCAAAGACGACACGACAAAAAAAGCCCCCCTGCTTGTTCAAGCAGGGGGGCTTTTTGTCCGAGAAGCCCGCATCCGGGAAAGGTGCGGGCTACCTATGGCACCCTTCTTTGCAGTGGGTAACCGGGCGAATTCTAAATCGTGAAGTCCACATTGGCGAAACCCTCCTTTCTCAGGATGTTCGAGCTCTGTAGCAGCTGGGTTAATGATACTGTCCGCAACCCGTATTGTCAACCACACGTCTATCCTATTATATATATTTTTTTATCAACCGCAGCAGCAGCCCCTCCCGGACGCCCAGAGCACCATGGGGGCACAGCTCCCGGCAACAGAAGCAGCGAATGCAGGCCCGATAGTCGATGGCGATCTCCCGGGGACCATGGGTAATTGCGCCCGGCGGACAGGCGTCGCGGCAGACACCGCAGAGGCGGCACGCACCGGGCAGGGGACAGGGATAGGCCGTCAGCAGATGACGAAGCCGCCGGGCAATAAGCGGCGGCAGACCGAAGCGCACATCGGAAACCGTCGGCGGAGCAAAATTCTTCACCGCAACCGACGCAAGATCGACACCCCTGGTTGCAAGAGTATCCCGGTCCGACCCGGGCAGGCGCAAACGCTCGGCCGCCCGCTGCACGTAGAGACGTTTCTGCGGAAGCCCGAGCACCTCTCCGGCAATCACGTCAACCGCCACCGGATTAACTCCCGCCAGCAGCAGGCCCACCTGCCGCGGATCCCCGCCGCTCGGCCCGTCCCCTTCCATGGCAACGATGCCGTCCACAATGTTCAGGTCCGGTTCACGCAACTGATATATCTCCAGGAGCATGCGCGCAAAAAGGTCACGATCATCTCCCGCCTTGAGATGCCAGGCAACCTTGGCAGCGCCGACCACCGCACCGAACAGGTTCTTGACGGCACAGGTCAGGGTCATCATCTCGTGGGTTTTCAGCTTGGGCAGATTGATGATCCGATCGGCCTCCAGATAGGGCCTGGCCAGCTCGATGCGCTTGAAGACCCCCGATCCGGACCGTACCACGGGCTCGTCAAAGGAAACCAGCGGTGTGCCGGTTTCCCGGAGAACCGCCATGATGCCGCATTTTTCCGCAACCCGCGACAATCCGCCGATACCGGGACTGTCACCCACAGACGGCTCGGCGCCGGCTTCCCGCACCAGCTCGATGACCGCACGAACCACTTCCGGGTGGGTAGTCACGGCGGCTCCGGGAGCTTTCGCCGCAAGCAGATTCGGCTTGAGGAGCACCCGCTCGCCGGGCTTGACGAATGCCGCCATGCCGCCCAGATGGGCAAGCACGCGTTCAACGCCCCGCCGCACCTCAAGGCGCTCATACCGGGAAACCGTTTCTACAGCCACAACATGCATCGCCACCCCCGCGGGCAGAATATCCGGAAAGCACCATGACACATGACTCCGGAAACCCTGACCGATACCTGCAGTAATACCGTTCAGATACCCGGGCGCATCCAAAAAAAATGTCGAAGCTTTCTCTAGACATTCATCCGGGCCTGTGCTATTTATTTCCAGCGCAAAATAAATCTGATTACAAAAACAAAGGGAGGTGAAAATCTTGGCTTACACCATTTCTGACGAATGTATCAACTGTGGTGCTTGCGACGACTCCTGTCCAGTGGGAGCAATCAGCGAGTCTGGCAGCAAAAGGGTAATCGATGAGGCTGGCTGCATCGACTGTGGCGCATGTGTTGACACGTGCCCCGTGGACTGTATCTCCGGCTAGTTGCTTTTCAGTATCTTTGAGTATTCAGGCGTCCGGTTTTACCGGACGCCTTTTTATGTGCCGCACACCAGCAGCGTTAATGCACGAATAACGGCAATCACCTACTGGCTGCCAGAAGCCACCAGCGAAGCCTCATACTGTGTTGCCTCCCTCGACACCCCTTTGAAAACAATCAGAAAGGGAATCGCCTTGCCCGGCTGGACTTCAAGATTCGCCAGATCGGCGCCAAACATTCTGCCCATGGACCGCTCTAAGCTGGTGTATGAATTGAATGCAAGATCGGCTGGCGCAAGGTCATTGCCGCAATACACCGTCCGTTGGGCAACAACCTCGTTACCGGCGCCATAGAGCGTTCCGCGTACCCGCAGCGAAGAAAGCGGCTTATCGGAAACATTAACCACCTCCCCCCGCATCACGAAAAGCTCTCCCGCCTGCCTGTTGACAAGAAAATGACCCTCAAGGGAACGGAGCACCGCGCCACCGATCGGCTTCCGGCCATTGCCGACCGGCTGCACCACGGACTCGGGCACCAATCCGGACAGCCTGTCACTGACCAGGTAGTACAGTGCGCCGGCCAGGACGACCAGCAGTCCGATTCCCAGCAAAACAGGCCTCATCGGACTCCCTCTGCGCCGGGACGCAATGGAAAGGGGCGGCAACTCATCGTCCTCGGCAAATTTGTCATCGGCAACGGGCCAGAGTTCCCGCCGGAGTGAAGCCCTGTCCGCGGACGACGTTCCCGGCTCTGGTTCCTGATCCGGTTCAGCTG
>CAYSWG010000255.1:0-3760 GCA_964434465.1 uncultured Geobacteraceae bacterium | reverse complement strand
AACAGCAGCGCCGCGTCCGCCGGGACACCGAACCGCCGCCGCGCCGTGTTGCGGTCGCGCGGGTAAAATACAGCGCTGTCGACGCCGTTGGGAATGGTGCGCGTCCGGGCGGGGTCCACCCCCAGCTCCAGCGCGACGCCGCGCAGGTTCTCCGAAACGGCAATCACCAGCGCCGCCTGCCGCAGCGCCGCGCCCATCACGCGGCAGAGGCGCGGCTGCCGCGCGTACTGCGCTTCGTTGCCCCGCAGCGTTACGCTGAACGGCACGCCCAGTTCCCGCGCCAGCCGCGCCGCCGCCACCCCCTCCGGCTGCGCGTGGTGCGCGTCGATCACGTCGAAGGGAAACTCGCGCCGCAGCCGCCGCAGCGGTCCGGCCAGTTGCGCCGCCAGCCACCAGCCGTTCTGCGCCGGCAGCAGCGGCGGGTAAAACCACTCCGGGCGGAGCACCTCCAGCGCCCCCTCCCGGCTCTGCCCCGCATGGCGCGCGGCTGCCCGCAACCGGCGCTGCGGGTGGCCGTAGTCCAGCACCGGCACCGGCGCCACCACGCGCACTGCGGCCAGCTCCGCCAGCGCCTCCAGCCGGCGCCGGATCGGCAAACCGTGGCCGGTTTCCCCGGCCGTTGGGAACACACAGGTTAGGCTAAGGATTTTCACCGTGGAGCCGCTCTTCCGGGGTGCGGTAGGATGGAGCTACATGCGTCCCGAACGGCCTGCCATGGCGCGCCGGGAGCTGCGTTTTTCCATGCCAACAGTCTATCCCAATCCTCGTTTCCTCCCGTCCCCGCCGGCCCTCTGCATCCCGGCATGAGCCTCAAAGTCGGAATCGTCGGTTGCGGCAAGATCGCCGATGGGCACGTCGGCGAGATCCGCCGCGTGCCCGGAGCGGCGCTGGTGGCCGTCTGCGACCTCGAGCCGCTCATGGCCGAACAACTGGCCGTCCGCTTCGCCATCCCCAACTGGTATGCGCGGTTTGAAACCATGCTCGAGCGCGAACGGCCCGACGTGGTCCATATCACCACGCCGCCCCAGTCACACCCCCACCTGGCCGAAATGGCCATGGCCGCCGGCTGCCACGTCTTCGTCGAAAAGCCCCTCGCCCTCAACGCCACGGCCGCCGCCGGGATGATCGAGCAGGCGCGCCGCACCGGCCGCAAGCTCTCCATCAACTACTGGTACAACTTCGAGCCCCACGCCCTCGAGCTCCGCCGCTGGTATGAAACCGGGCTGCTGGGCGACGCGGTGCACGTGGAAAGCTATTTCGGCTACAGCCTGGCGGGGGATTTCGGCGCCGCCCTGCTCTCCGATCCGGACCACTGGGTGCATGCCCTGCCCGGCAAGCTGTTTCACAATGTCCTCGACCACATCGTCAACAAGATCACCCCGTTTCTGCCCGATGAAGACCCCGAGGTGACCGTGGTGGCCTGCCGCCGGCGCCCCGCCCGCGGAGACCGCGCCATCGACAGCGTCTTTGACGAGCTGCGCTTCATCCTGCGCGGCCGCCAGGCGACCGGCAGCGGCGTCTTCTGCGCCCACGCCAAACCGCTCGGCCACACGCTGCGCGTCTACGGCACGCGCAACACCGCCCACGCCGACTACCAGGCGCGCACCTTGACCCTGGAGGCCGATCAGACCATCCCCAGCGCCCTCGGCCGCCTCTTTCCGGCCTTCATCCAGGCCCGCCGCCAGCGCCGCGCCGCCTGGAATAACGTGCGCCTCTTCCGGCGCAACCAGTTCCATTACTTCGCCGGCATGAAGCACCTGATCGAGTCGTTCTACGACAGCATCCGGCACGGCTCCCCGCTCCCGCTCGAGCCCGCCGAGATCCTGCGCATCGCCCGCATCATGGACCGCATCATCGCCGGCGTGCAGCGCGCGGTGGAGGCCGCATGAACATCCTGATCACCGGAGCGGGTGGGTTCCTGGGCGCCGCTCTGGTGCGCCGGCTGCAAGCCCGCGGCCACGCCAATCTGCGTTGCCTGGTGCGCTCCAAACACGCCCTGCGCGACATCCCCGGCGCCGAGGTGATGACCGGCAACCTGTTGTCGCCCGCCGCCGCCGCCCGCGCCGTCGAGGGCGTCGACCTCATCATCCACGCCGCCGCCGCCATGCGCGGCGCCGCCGCCGACATGGTCCTCAATACCGTCGTCGCCTCCAGACACCTGCTCGAGGCGCTCGGCGGGCGCCGCCCGCGCATCGTGCTGGTCAGCTCCTTCAGCGTCTACGGAACCGCGGCCATGGCCCGCAATGCCGTGCTCGATGAAGCCTCCCCGCTCGAGCCCCATCCCGAGTTGCGGGACCCCTATTCCTTCGCCAAGCTGCGCCAGGAAAAGCTGTTTGAAGAGTACCAGCGGAAACTCGGCTTCGAGCTGGTGACCGTCCGGCCCGGCGTCATCTATGGCGAGGGCGGCGGCGCCATCTCCAGCCGCGTCGGGCAGTTTCTGTTCGGCGTCTTCCTCAACCTCGGGCACGGCAACCGGCTGCCGCTCTGCTACGTCGACAACTGCGCGGAGGCCATCGCCGTGGCCGCGCTGCACCCCCAGGCGGCCAACCAGGTCTACAACGTCTGCGACGACGACCTGCCTACCTGCAGCCAGTACCTGCGCGAGTACCGGCGCCAGGTCCAGGACATCCGCGTGCTGCCGGTGCCCTATTCCGCCCTAATGGCGGTCTCCTGGGCGGTCGAAAAGTACCATAGTTGGTCCCACGGCCAGTTGCCCGCCGTGTTTACACGCTATTTGACGCGCACACTGTGGAAGGGAACGCGCTTTGACAATTCCAGGATTAAAGGGCTCGGGTGGACGCCCATGGTAACCACCACCGAGGCGCTGCGCCGCGCCTTCGCTTACCACCGCGCGCAGTTGACCGCCTGACCCAGGAGCGAGAGCATTGGCGCCACCACGCTTTCTGCACGTGTTCCCGTCATTCAACCCCGGCGGGGCGGAGCTGCGCGTCTCCAGCATCATCAACTACATGGGCCCCGGCGCCGGTCACGCCGTGCTGGCCATCGATGGCCAGTTCGGCGCCGCCTACCGCTTGCACGACGCCTGTCGCGTCACCCTGCACAAGGGCCCGGAAAAGCACAATCCGGTGCAGTTCTTCCGCGACCTCCGCCGCCAGGTGCGGGAGATCCAGCCCCGCGTGCTGATCACCTACAACTGGGGCGCCATGGATGCCGTCGCCGCCGCCCGGCTGGACGGCCGCGGCCCGGTGATTCACAACGAGTGCGGGCTCTCCAACGAGTTCGACAAACCGCGCCGCCGCCGCGCCTGGACGCGCCGGGCGCTGCTCAACGGCATTTACCTGACGGTCGTGGTCTCCCAGACGCTGCGCAACATCGCGCTCACCCGGTTTGGGGTCAGGCCCGAAAAGGTCCGCTTCATCAAAACCGGCGTGGATACCGATCGCTTCCAGCCGCGCCTGAACCAGGAGCTGCGCGGCCGCATCGCCCCCGGCGCCGGGGGGCTGATCTTCGGCTACACCGGCACCATGAAGCTCACCAAGAACGTCGCCACGCTGGTGCGCGCCTTTGCCGCCGTCTGCCGTCCCGAAGACCGCCTGGCGCTGTTCGGACAGGGCCCCTTGCGCGAAGACCTGGAAGTTCTGGCCAAAGACCTGGGCATCGCCGGGCAGGTCAAATTCATGGGCCATTTCCAGGACGTTTCCCTCTGCTATGGAGCGATGGATATCTACACCAGCGCGTCGCTCGCCGAACAGGCCTCCAACTCGCTGATGGAAGCCATGGCCAGCGGCTTGCCGTGCAT
>CAYSWG010000254.1:0-3776 GCA_964434465.1 uncultured Geobacteraceae bacterium | reverse complement strand
TTAAAGATTTATTATTAAACAATTCATTTGTAGATCACGCCAATAGAGAAATAATTGACAATTCTGTTTTTCCATTAAATAATTGGGGTGGTGGTCATCCAATTCAATTAATGGAAAAAGCTTTAGGATTTTCATGTCAATTAAAACCCACTGGTATTTTAATGACGAATTCCGTCAAAAAGAAGAATAGAATTGGAATTTGTATAGAATCACAACAAGTTAAAATACAAAGACCATTAAATCAAGATGAGATAAATATAATTCAACAGTTTATAGATTTGAATCCACAATATACATTTATTGAATTTGGAGTAGGAATTCAGCAATTAAAAAATACTATTGGAAAATTTAATTTGTCTATTGATTATTTGGTTAATGAGGTATCCTTATGTGAATATTTTATTAGCACTCCCAGTGGATTAATGAATGTTGCAGCAGCTGTATCTGTGAAGTCTATTATTCTTGTAAATGTACCATCTCCAGATTTATTTTATTTACCATGTTTGGTTGCTGGTAATAATATTTCGGAATTGTCATGGATGTATCCTCAGAATGTTCATCTTCATCTTGATGGAGAGAATGAATTAATTTCTAAGTTCTCATTAAGTAATCTTGAAAAAGCTCTTGCCGGTGAAATATATCCTTACTGGAGAGAAGATTATCTTCCATTAATTTTCGAATATGATAAAATTATTATGGATCGACTCGAAAATAGTTTTATAATAGCAGATGTTGAAAATCTACCATTTAAAAAAGAATCCATTAAAGAAATCCAAGCAATTGATATTTTTGAACATATCTCATATCTAAAATCAAAACAAATTTTAAAACATTGGATAGAATTATTAGAACCAAACGGCTTTATTCAAATTCAAGCCCCTTCCATTACAAATATATTTGAATATTTAATAAAGTCAAAAACACTTTCTGAAGTTGAACAAACAATTGCATTATTATATGGTGGGCAAGATTATAATGAAAATTTTCATAAAACAATTTGTGATCCCATTCTTTTATCATCTTATTTAAGAGAAGCAGGAATTACAGGGGAAATTAAATATCAAAATATAGGAATGAATTTAAATCTTATAGGAATTAAATGAGGAGAATTCTTTTTTATGAAAGCTGGAAACATCATTTTTACGTTCAATGGGCAATTATTTAGTAAATTAATTAAGTTTTTTACCACCAGAAAAGACAATCCAGTTGTTATGACCCATTGTGGAGTAATGGTTGATGATAAAACTTATATAGAAACTGATATTCAAGCGAAAATATCTTCCCTCAAAGAATTAGATAAATGTGAATATTGGGAAATGTGGGAATGCCCAGGAATAAGTGATTTAGAGAGATTTCAATTAGCTGCTCGGGCGACATTATATTTTAATAGAACTTATAGTGTTATAAAAATATTATGTCATATGATAGATGCTATACTTGGGAAACTAGCATTCAGGGATGTTTTTTTTGTTAGAAAATTAGCGAAAAGTGAGAAATATATTATTTGTTCATGGATTCCAACTACTGTTTATCATAAACATCTTGGAATCAATTTTACAGATCCTTATTATGCAGCAACTCCAGATGATATTCATGATTTTGTTGATGAACATAAATGGACATTAGTTGATAAGAAACAAACAAATTAAACGGTGAAACAAATGAAAGATCAAGAATTAATAGATAATTTTAATATATTATATTACAATTCAAACTTGGAAAAATACAACATTGATGGGCATACCAGTCCAAAAATATCCAACTGATTTATGGATTTATCAAGAAATTTTTTATAAAATCAGACCTGATTTAATTATTGAAACTGGAACATTATATGGCACATCTTTGTGATATTTTAGGTAAAGGAAGAATAATTACAATAGATATTGATGATACTTTTAATAACATTCGACCATTTCATCCTCGTATTACGTATCTATGTGGGTCATCCACTGATAATGAAATTATAAAGAAGGTTGAAAATAATAGCACTCCAAATATGAAAATAATTGTCACTCTAGATTCAGATCATTCAAAAAATCATGTTTTACAAGAATTAACGTTATATAATAAATTTGTAATCAAAGATAGTTATTTAATAGTTGAAGGCTCAGCAATCAATGGTCATCCGACATATCCGACATTTGGTCCTGGGCCAATGGAAGCTATTGATGAATTTTTGATGTGTAATTATGATTTTATTATAGATAAATCAAAAGAAAAATTGATATTAACAGCAAATCCAAAAGGATATTTAAAAAAGGATTTTTAAATTATGAAATTATTAAATAATATTAAACGAATTGGCCTAGATATTTCCGCTCTAATTTCAATAGGGTTACTTATGATTCTGACACCAGAAAATATATTGCCTTTTGAAGCTAAAACCAATTTGGTAGCTTTATTTTTCACCAAGTTTATATTAGTGAGCGCCGGAATTATTCATGCTCATATTACTAGAAAACTATTATTTTCTTATATAGATTTTTCTAAAGAAAAAGAAATATCCAATAACATAATGATTATTATGATTTACGTTGTTATAATTTTCGGTTGGACACGGGGAGGTTAACTTTCCAAGATCATTAACCATTAATATTAATAAAAGAAGATCAATATGAATTTAATTAAAATTCTATTAATTATTATATTATTTATTTTATTATTGCCTATGAATATAATAGCGTTAGATCGATGTCAAAATTTCATTCCTGATATTCGGTCTGCGGCTATTAGATATCTTGGGTTGGAATATCCATGGTGGTATAACATTGGTTGTGCAATGGCAGAATCTAATTGTCGACAAGACGTTGTTAGTTTTGATGGAGGAATTGGATTATTTCAATTGACACCATCTACTGGTATTCTTGCCGTTATAGAAAAAGAATTCCCTGTAAATCCATATAATACAGAAAGTAATATAAGAGCTCAAGCATTTTATATTCGCTTAATTAGGGATAAATATATGACTCGGGGAGAATTTAAATTTAAGAGCAAATATTGGATCTCACCCATAAACTTTACAAAGAAATGTGGATTACGATTATCTGATATTTATCGCCATTATAATGGTGGTTATTGGTTTATATATGAATCAAAATTAGCGAATTCAAGTTATGACTGCGATGAGGTAAATATGAGACAATATTGTGTCAGAGGAGGAACTTTTGTCGGATCTAAAAATCCAAAATGGTTATCTTTCTGTGATGTAAATTATTCATATGCTAACAAAATTTATAAATTCAGTCAAAAATATAAAATTGGAAATGATGGAATTGGATTCTGGGAAAAGCATACTAATATAAAGAGATAATACACAATGAGCTTAAAACTTTCAAAAAATAATATAATTCCTTATGAGTATTTTTCTGAAGGAAATGGTCTTGATCCAATTACCACCCAAATTACATTAGATAATTTAGGAGGGATAAAAGGATCAGATGTTGTTTCTGCTTTTTTAATAGCTACAATTTTTAATTACACGACAATTATAATAACCCCAATTAATGAAGAAATTGGAATTGATTGGAAAGTTAGTTTAGACAATTCAACATGGTTTAATTCAGTTAATATTAATGAATTATTAATGGATCAAAACTTTCCAGTATATTTTGCAGCAGTAGTAAATAATGATGGATCAGTAAATACTGGAAACTATCTTCAGTGTAAAATAAAAATAACAGCAGTTGAGAGCCCACCATAATTAATTTATTTTTTTTCATTATAGGAGATGGAAAATGCCAATAGAAGCTGATTTTTCTATAGCTATAAATGGT
>CAYSWG010000253.1:0-3873 GCA_964434465.1 uncultured Geobacteraceae bacterium | reverse complement strand
CGCTTTCACGAAAGGTTTTCATCATGACCACAGCAGAAATCAGCCGTCCGGCTACCGACCTCATCGACGAATTGCTCGACGCCCTCAAAGGGGTCAGCGTGGAATTTGTTCTAAATCCTACGCTAAGCGGCGTCGAGGAATTCGGCGCGGGGATTCCGTAAGGGTCTGAAGGCTGTTCCGAGGGGTTGGGTGGGCCAGACGTAATCGCCGTTGAAGGCGATATGCTCCCAGCCGAGCGGGGCGACATGGGCCAGAAGCTCATCGGACAAGACTTCTCCGCGTGAACGCAGCTCGTCGACGGCGCGGGCGAGATAGACAGTGTTCCACAGGATGATGGCCGTCACGGCGAGATTGAGGCCGCAGGCGCGATAGCGCTGATTTTCGAAGGTGCGGTCGCGGATTTCGCCAAGGCGATGAAAGAACACGGCGCGAGCAAGCGCGTTGCGGGCCTCGCCCTTGTTGAGGCCGGCATTGGCGCGGCGTCGTAAAGCAGGGTCGCTGATCCAGTCGAGCGTGAACAGCGTGCGCTCCAAGCGCCCGATTTCCCGCAGCGCCTTGGCGAGCGCGTTCTGTCGCGGATAGGCGGAAAGCCGACGCATCAGCGCGGACGGCGCGACGGTTCCGGCCTTGATCGACGCGCCCGAGCGCAGGATTTCATCCCAATTGTCGCCGGGCGCGCGCATGTCGATCACGCCGCCGATGATCGACCCGAGCGCTTTGTATTCCGCTTTGGAATCGACGACATAGAGTCTTCGGTCGGCAAGATCGCGAATGCGCGGCGCGAAGCGGTATCCCAAGAGACTGCATAGCGCGAACAGATGATCGATCGCGCCGGCGGTGTCGGTGTAATGCTCGCGAATGTCGAGCGCGCTTTCATGATGCATCAACCCGTCGAGCACATGCGCTGCTTCGCTTGCATTCGCCACGATGACCTTGGTGTGGAACGGCGCATAGCGGTCAGAAATGTGCGTGTAAAACTTCACGCCAGGTTCCGAACCGTATTTGGCGTTGAAATCGGCGCGCGCCTCGCCATGCCCGCCGGCGCGAAAAAACTGGCCGTCCGACGATGAGGTGTCGCCGTCGCCCCAGATTTTGGTGAAGGTCTGCGCATGAATGGCGTCGACGAGACAGGCGAGCGCCGCTTGATAGGTTTCGTCGCGCACATGCCATTCGGCAATCCACAAAAGCTTCGAATGGGTGGAGACTGTTGAGCTTCGCGCCATGCGCGCGAGGCCGAGATTAGTGGCGTCCGCGAGCAAGGCCGTCATCAAAGCTTGCCGATCGTCCGGCGGCGCGCCGGTGCGCAAATGCCCGAAGCGTTCTGCGAATTCTGTCCAGCCATGGACTTCCGCGAGAAGTTCGGTGACGCGCAGGCGCGGCAACATGGCGTAGAGCCGGCGCGCGATCGCATCGGCGGCTTCGTTCTCGGTCTTGCGAATGGGGCTGATCGACAAGCCTTCTTCGGTAAGCGTCGCTTCTTGCAATTCGCCGGCGACGGCAAGGCCGTCGACTTCACGCAGGCGGGTTTCAAGCAGCTTCGTCTTTTCGGCGCGCCAATCTTCGAAACGATCGGCGACGGCAAGGCCCAATTCGCCGGCGCTACGACGCGCGGCAAAGGCGTCGGGCGGCAAGAGAAAATCGTCGAAGGCGCGAAAGGCGCGGCTGCCCTCGACCCACACGTCGCCCGCTTGCAGACGCTCGCGCAATGTCATCATCACCGCCACCTCATAAGCCTTGCGGTCGACGCCGGCGGCGGCTTTGACGAGTTTGCGCCATGCCGGTTTCAAAAAAGCCGTCGGCGGATGTGGCGACAAATTTTTCGCGCCGCTTGCATGAAGCTCTCGCAACACGGCGAGCGCGGCGAGCAGAGAGTCGCTCTCCTTGCAGGCGCGGAATGTGAAAGCGCCGAGAATGAGCGGCGTCATGCGCCGCACGCTCACATGGCGCTCGACGATTTCGCGAAGATTGTCGGGGCGCGTTTGCGCAACGGTTTGCTCGGCCTCGTCGACAATGGTTTTCAGGCGGTCCCAGCCGAGCGCGTCCTCCACGGCGGCAACTTGGTCTTCGTCCTTTTCCTTGGCGGCGAGCATGGCTTTGGCCATGACGAGCAGCGCTCGCGTCGACGCATCGAGCGTCTTGGCGCGCTCGACCAGATTTTCCTTGTGCTTGTTGTCGGCGCGGCGAAAGACGGAGCCGAGCATTTTGTCGAACATTGTGAGCGCGGCGTCGGTGAGAACGGCCTCCATCTCGCGCGCGAATACGATCAATGTCGCCAGTCGGCGCGGCGCGTCGAAACGCGAAACATCGCGCGGAACAAAAAGACCAATTTCTTTGGCGATTGCAGCATACCGAGCGCGGTGAATGCGTTTTTCTCGATCCGGCCCGACGCCGAGCTTGCGCACGGCATGCAGCCGTTCAATGAGGCCGGCCAGATTTTTCTGACGCGGCGCTTCCGGCCACTCACGCAACCACGCAAGCGGCGTGCGGCCATGTTCGTCGTCGACGGCGAGTAATTTCTCCAGCGCCGCGATCGTGCCTTGGGGCAGGCCTTCGATAAGATTCTTGTATGCGCGTTTGCGCGCCAGCGCCCGAGCCGCCAAGGCGATTTTCTCCAAGGCGGCGGGAGCCGGCAACAGAATGCGTTGCTCTTGCAAATACGCGATCATCGCAGAAACGATTGCGTCCCCGCGATCCGAACCGGTCGCTTGTTCGATTGCGACGTGAACAGCCGCGCGCATGTCTTCGCGCCGGAAGGGGCGCACGGCGAGATGAGTTTGCAGTTCGCCGAGATGCTCCCAGCGTGTTTCGTCACGGCGTGCATATGCCGAGAACTCCACTTGGGCGCATCCGATCTGCGACGCGATGAAAGCCAGCATGTCGGCGGGCGGTTTTTCATCCGCGCCGAGCACGCGGCCCGGAAAGCGCAAATAGGCAAGGTTCACCGCGAAGCCGAGCCGATTGGCGGCGCGTCGCCGTTGACGGATCAACGCCAGGTCTTCCGGCGAGAAGGTGTAGTGCCGGACGATCGCCGCCGGCTCCGTCGGCGGATCGAACAGCGCCGCGCGTGATTGCGGGGAGAGGATGTGACGAGGAGGCATGGGCAGGCTCAATAGTCAAAATATGTCCATCAATGGTGTGATTATTTTCTGGACACAAGACAATTTATGGACGTATTTTGTGGACGGCCTTTGACGGGTCATTCCGATCAAGGCGCAATCGTCCATAAAACGAACGTTTTCTGGACGAAGAAGCCAACCAAGCAAACGCTCATGGCCCACATTCTCGGATACGCCCGCGTCTCGACCGACGACCAAGACCTTGACGGGCAAAGGCAACGGCTCGCCACGATCGGCGCGCTGCGCGTCTTCGAAGACGTGGTGTCGGGCAAGACCTTCGTCCCGGCCTCAAGGAGTTGCTCGATTACATCCGCCCCGGCGACACGCTCGCCGTCGTGCGGCTCGACCGGCTCGGGCGTTCGCTCCGCGAACTGCTCGATGTTGTCGAGACCCTGAAAAAACGCAGCGTCGCGCTGCTTTCTCTCGAAGAGAGGATCGACACCTCTTCAGCCGCCGGCGAGTTGGTGTTCCATGTGTTCGGGGCGATCGCTCAATTCGAGCGCCGCCTCATCGCCGAGCGCACCCGCGACGGCATGAGCGCCGCCCGCGCCAAAGGACGCAAACCGGGTCGCCCCACGCTCGATCAGGAAAAACTCACCGCCGCGATGCTTCTGGTGAAAAACGGAATGACGCCAACACAAGCCGCACGCCAGACCGGCCTCGGACGTTCAACCGTCTACCGAGAAATCCAAGCCGGCCCCAAAGCTTGAGCCATTAGCGTAGGATTTAGAACAAATTCCACGCTGACCCCTAATAT
>CAYSWG010000252.1:0-3883 GCA_964434465.1 uncultured Geobacteraceae bacterium | reverse complement strand
GAGAAAAAAGTATGGAACCTCATCAGGGTACAGTTCTGGTGACCGGCGCGTCCGGTTTTGTCGGCCGCAGACTGGTTGTTGCTCTGCATCGATCCGGGTATCGGGTGCGCGCCCTGGTGCGCAGGCCCGGCAGCCAGTTTCCCGACGGGGTGGAAATCGTCTGTGCCGATCTCCTCGATCCGCCCTCCCTGGAAGGGACATTGGCGGGCATTGATACGGCATACTACCTCATTCATACCATGGCTGCAGGTCGGGCTGGTTTTTCCCGGCGCGATCGGCAGGCGGCGGAGCATTTCGTCGCGGCAGGAAACCAGTCCGGTTTGCGCAGAGCTATTTATCTGGGCGGCCTGGGCGAGACAGGCACGGGACTGTCCGAACACCTGGCCAGCCGAACGGAAGTGGCCCATGTCTTGCGCAGCGGCCGTTTTGCAACGACTGTACTGCGGGCGGCCGTTATACTCGGTGCCGGGGGCGCCTCCTACGAGATCATCAAGGCCCTGGTGGAGCGTCTTCCCCTTATGGTAACGCCCCGCTGGGTATCTACCAGGTGTCAGCCCATCGCCGTGGACGACGTGATATGCTATCTGGAGGGATGTCTCCGCGATGAACGCACTGCCGGGGAGGTTTTCGATATCGGCGGTCCGGAAATCCTCAGCTACCGGGAGATGATGGAACGTTTTGCCCGCATCTGCAAGAAGCGCATTCGGATCCTGCCGGTGCCCTTTTTGACTCCCACCTTGTCTTCCTACTGGGTGGGTCTGGTGACGCCGGTCAGTTCTTCCATTGCCATGCCCCTTATCCAGGGACTGCGCAACGAGGTGATTTGTCGGGAGAACCGCATCCGGCAGCTCATTTCCTGCCCTTTGACGCCCTTCGATGAAGCCGTTCGCGCGGCCTTGGCAGAAAGCGTCAGTAGATGACAGTTGTTGTACCGCCTGTTCTCCTCTGCTGCTACTGCCCGGAAAAACGTTTTCGCAGCTCCTCCAGGCGGTCACGGTTTTTCCCCAGGTCAGAGTAGCCGATTCGTGCTGCCGAGCGCAGGTGGATGCAGTAACGTTCGGGATCCAGCAGGAATTCTCCATCGTCAATAAAGCCGAGCCGGGTGCGAAACTCCACGCGAAGATAGCGATTGCTTTCTTCGACCACGGTTGTGTCCCGCCGGGCAGCCAGGAGTGCCCTGAGTCGGCTGAAGGCATGGCCGGCGTCACCGGTGAAGTGGAAGGGTTCGATGCGCTGCCGCGGATTGACCGCTTGACTGGCCACACAGTTGGGTGACGAGGGGCAGGGGGGCAGCAGTCCGTCCCGTGCCCCCAGGTTCAGCGGTTTCCTGCCTGAACAGGCTGTCAGCAGCAGTCCCAGAAGTCCCATGCCCATTGTCACCCGGTTCAGAAATTTCATGGAGTTTCTCCGTACAATACACCGCCCCCCCCAGGCCACCAGCGGAGTTGATCCCATGGGTTCGGGATGGTTCTGGCGGGTCTCTTCCAGGAGTATGGCAGGTAATGGCCTTGCCGCACATGGTGACCGCCGGCAGGTTGCGTGGGCGCGGCATCCTGCTACAATTGAGCCGAACTGACAACGAGGGAGTACTCCATGGAATTTGCAAGCCGTTGTTTCCTGATGAGCATTCTGCTGATGGTGCTTTTGCTGGGCGCCCTGTGCGGAACCTCCTCAGCCCTGACCGTGCAGAACGTGATGTTCCCGGAGCGGGTGCGGGCAGGTGATACTACGCTGGTCCTGCACAATGCCGCCTTGTTGCGCTACCTGAAGGTCATCAAGGCCTACGTGGCGGCGGTATACCTGCCTGAAGGGGTTTTGCCCGAGTCCGTACTGACTGACGTGGCCAAGCGTCTGGAGATAAGCTACCTGGTGGCCATCAAGGGGCCTGACTTCGGCCGGGGCGCCGAACCGGTCCTCAGGCGCAACGGGACACCCGAGCAGCTGACCCGGTTGCGCGCCCGCATCGACCGCCTCAACGCCATCTACCGGGATGTGCAACCGGGCGACCGCTATGTTCTGACCTACCTGCCCGGTCGCGGGACGGAGTTGACCTTGAATGGTGTGCCGTTGACCGTTATTGAGGGCGCCGATTTTGCTGAGGCCTATTTCGGCATCTGGCTGGGCCGGGACCCCATCGATGCAAAACTGAAGCGGGACCTGCTGGGAAAACGCAGGAAATGACCCGGTAGGGAGGAAGAGTGTCTGCAATTGACCCCATTCTCAGCCAGGTGAGCGACCTGCTGGCCGGTCAGGAACTGGCGGTTCTTGCCACCGAGAACAGTGCCCAGCCCTATGCCAGTCTGGTGGCCTTTGCTGTCAGTCCGGATCTCCGGCTGGTATATTTTGCCACAAGTCGCGATACCAGAAAGTTTGCCAATATGACAGCCAACGCCAACGTGGCGCTGCTCATGGACGACCGTGCCGCGGCTGCCGGGGATTTCTCCGCAGGGGTTGCGGTGACGGTGCTCGGTGTCGCCAGGGAATTGACCGGAACAGAACTGACCAGTGCCTCGGATTTGTTTCTGTCCAGGCACTCCCGCCTGGCGGAGTTCGTCACTGGATTTGGCTGTGCCCTCATGGCAGTCTCTGTGCGGAGTTATGTTCTGGTCAATCGGTTCCAGCAGGTTTCCGTTTAACAGGTTACGTCATGACTGCTTTGCCGCGCTGCTCTGCAGCGCTTGTCCCGTCACACCTGCCGATCGCCGGTCGTCGATTCTCAGGGTTATTGATTATAATTCATTGATAATACAGTGAGTTATGGCACAAAACCAATGTTGCGCGTCGGTTGACACCATTCATGCTTCCCCTAAACTGTCAGGTAAATGATGCATTCGTGCCCTAGCCATAATGACTGTTGAGAAACTACAGTGGAGATCCGTCTGCTGCGGTCAGTTTCCATCCGGAAACTCCGGATGTGAACCAGTGGCTTTCAATGTGTACAGAAATAAGAGTTTTCCTGTCAGGTGCCGGACGAAACAAGGTCGGGAATCTGTTGTTTGCCCGGTTGCTTTGTCGAGTTTGTCGGGTACAATGAAAACACATTTATCCTTAGGTGTGCTGCCGATAGGTAATCGATACTGCTAAACCATCTGCGAAGATGGGGCAGAAAGCCAACTGGGTCTCCAGAAGACAGCCGGGTTGCCGAACTACCATACCAGGGGAACGGCCCCGGCTTTTTTATGCGAGTTTCCGATGGGTGCGTCGTGCTCATGAGAGGTCATGGCGGTGACCTGGACGGCGACTTCGGCTTCCTGATCTGCCCCTGGTATGCCGGGTATCCGCCTGCCGCCAGCGGCTTCATGGGAACCATCCGCGCCAGTGCCCGTAACCATGCAACCGATGCCATTCAGTTCGGCTGTGTGATTACCGGCGCCTTAAGTAACGCCTGTTGTCTAAAGTGTCCCGGTGTTCGACGGGTTTTTCTTCCCCGTGGAGACGGGTGGCAGCGCCGTTGCCGAGGTGCTGGACAAATGCCGCTCCATGAGTTTCGAGGTCTGCAAACAGACCCGGACCGGCCTGTATGCCGACAAGGTGTACGCGGGCACGCCGGGCACCAGTGCGGCGACGGTCTGCTGGTAGTCGTGGGGAAGGGGGGTAGTTAGTGTTGTTTCTGGGTAGAAACCGTCTCCAGGGCGCATGCTGAAATCGTTGCACTGCTCATTGGGAGATCGCCTTAAGCTTCCGGATGCTGGCGGTGTCGCAAAGTCCGGAAGTTTGATGCAGATCAATGTTGCCCCTGGCGTTGTTTGGTACAACACACCTGGAAACCAATCGCGGAAAACGGGGCATGGTTCAACCATGCTCGTGTTTTCTTACTTCAGGGGAACAAAGGAGGATTCATATGTTCTGTCATCAGTGTGAACAGGCAGCAAAGGGAATCGGT
>CAYSWG010000251.1:0-3896 GCA_964434465.1 uncultured Geobacteraceae bacterium | reverse complement strand
CAGGAATGGCTGCGGATCGGGGAGGTGATCATCCGGGCGGCGCATGGCGTGTGCCACCGCTGTGGGAAGGAGTTCCACTACTCAGTCGGCGATCGGGCGTTGGCGGAGCTGGTGCAGCATGTGTTGAAATTGCGAGAATAACCTGTATAATAGACATAACAGAACAGGGTATGGCTGGAGTTTACCGCCCGGCGTTTTGCCAGTACTGGCAGGCGCCGGGCATGGATGTTTAAAATGGGACTGACCGCAAAACAAAAGCGATTCGTGGAATTTTATATCCAATTGTGGAACGCAACGCGCGCCAGCCAACTGGCCGGATACCAGGGCAAAAATCACCACCTGGTGGGTCCGCGGCTGCTGAAGAACCCGGCCATCCAGGCGGAGATCGCCGCACGGATGCGGGCGGTGGCGATGGACGCAGATGAAGCGCTGACGCGGCTGGCGCAGCAAGCGCGGGGCAACGCCGGGAACTATCTGTGTTTCGAAGAAACGCCGGTGATGGACAGCAACGGGCAGCCGGTGTTGGACGCGCAGGGCAATCCGCTGATGAAGGTGACCTTCAGCGGGATCAACTGGCGCGAAGTGATGCTCAACGGCCATCTGGTCAAGAAGTTGTCCTACGACCGGCGCGGCAACCCGGTGTTGGAGTTCTACGACGCGCAGGCCGCGCTGGTGCAGATCGGCAAGCACCTGCGGCTGTTCGTGGAGCAGATCGACATGACCCAGCACACCGACCTGCTGGAGGTGAAAATCTACATCCCAGAGAACGGAAGAGAAGAAGCCACGAAGAACACAAAGGAGCACGAAGAGGAATAAGAAGAAGAGAAAATGGGAACGAAGGAAAAAGAAGAAGCCACGAAGGACACGAAGGAACACGATGGCGAGATTGCCGCGTCGCAGAGCCTCCTCGCAAGGACGGAGCGAATTGAGATCAAAGCGCAGCCGCGCCAGGAGGACTTCCTCAGCTCATCCGCGGACATTGCCATTTACGGCGGGGCGGCCGGCGGCGGCAAGACCTGGGCGCTGCTGCTGGAACCGCTGCGGCATGTGAACAACGGCGAGTTCAGCGCGGTGCTCTTCCGGCGCGGCTACCCGGAGATCACCAACCCGGGCGGGATGTGGGACGAAAGCGAGCGCATTTACAGCCTGGCGGGCGGGAGAGCGGTGAGAGGGGATCTGCTGTGGCGATTTCCGGGCGGGGCGAAAGTGCAATTCTCACACTTACAGCAGGAGAGCGATGTGCACGCCTGGCGCGGCGCACAGGTGCCCTTGCTGGGCTTTGACCAACTGGAGACGTTCACCGAGCAGCAGTTCATCTACATGCTCAGCCGCAACCGCTCCACGTGCGGCGTGCGGCCTTATGTGCGCGCCACCTGCAACCCGGAGCCGGGCTGGCTGGCGGAGTTCCTGAGCTGGTGGATCGCCGAGGACGGCTATGCAGAGCTGGAGCGCAGCGGCAAAGTGCGCTGGATGGTGCGCGCGGGGGAGGTGCTGCACTGGTTCGATACTGAGTATGAGGCGGCGCAGGCGTTTCCCGACATCCCGGCCAAATCGGTCACGTTCATCGTCTCGACGATCTACGACAACCGCATCCTGATGCACAAAGACCCGGGCTACATCGCCAACCTGAAAGCGCTGAGTTACATCGATCGGGAACGGCTGCTGGGAGACGCGCAACGAGGGGGCAACTGGAAGGTAAAACCGGCGGCGGGCAAGGTGTTCAACCGCGCCTGGTTTAAAGTGGTGGAAACTGCGCCGCTCAAAGGGCGGGGGGTGCGCTTCTGGGACTTCGCCGCGACCGAGAAGCAGCTCAACAAGAACGACCCCGACAGCACGGCCAGTGTGCTGATGCTGGCGGCCGAGGGCGGCTGGTATATCCTGGACGCGACCAACGAGCAGCTCGCGCCGGCGCAGATCGACCGGCAGTTGGTCAACCTGACCCGCCAGGACGCGGCGCGCCTGGCTGAGCGGGGCATCGTCTACCGCAGCCGGTGGGAGGAAGAAGGCGGCAGCAGCGGTAAACGCGAGAGCTGGCGGATGGCGACCATGCTGGCCGGGGTGGACGGCAAGGGGGTGCGCTCGACGCTGGACAAGCTGACGCGCGCCAAACCGTTGGCCGCGCAGGCGGAAGCGGGCAACGTGCACCTGGTGCGCGGGGCGTGGAACGAGGGATTTTTAGAGCAACTGCACGCGCAGCCGGACTGGCCGCATGACGATCTGATGGATGCAGCCAGCGGCGCGTTCAACGATCTCACCGGGGTGGGGGGCAAGGTGGAGATCACAACCAATCCATTTTTCTGAGAGGGAAACATGCCAGGACTCAATTCATTTCCAATCAACGCCGACGTATTGCCCAAGCTGGCCGGGGTGGAACGCCCGCAGCGCATGCTCGAGATGGCGCAGCGTTGGGACTATTACGACGGCCAGCACAAGAAGTTTCTCAAACAGCGCGAGGGCGAGCCGGATTACAACGTGATCGTCAACCTGTGCCGCCGGGTGGTGGAACAGAGCGTCAGCTTCCTGGCCGGTGAGCGTCCGCAGTTCGACCTGCCGGGCGAATCGGAGGAGATCGAAGCGCAGGAGGCGGTGCTGAACGCCTGGCTGGACGCGCATGATGTGGAGGAGTGGCTGCCGGACCTGCTGACCACGAGCGCGGTGACGGGGCATGCCTTCGTCAAGCTGATCCCGGACGCTGCGCGCGACGACGTGCGCATGATCGCGCTGGACCCGATGCTGGTGAGTGCGTTCTGGAAAGCGGACGACAAGAGCCAGACGGTCGGATACATGATCTGGTGGGAGGAAGTGGTGGACAACCAGGTGGTGTCCTATCGGGAGGATCACCTGCTGGACGAACGGGGAGTGTGGGTGATCATCCACTACCGCGGCAGCGGCGACAGTTGGGTGGAGCAGGGGCGCGAGGACTGGCCATATCCCTTTGCACAGATCGTGGACTGGAAGAACTTGCCCAACCCGCGCGGCTACTACGGGCGCAGCGACCTATCCGGGATGCTGAGCTTGAACGACGCCTACAACTTCCGGCAGTCGAACACCAACAAGATCCTGTACATCCACGCGCACCCGCGGACGATGGCTTTTGGGGTGCAGATGGGAGACATCCAAAAGACGGCCATCGACGGCTTCTGGGCGATCCCCAACCCGGAGGCGCGGGTGGAGAACCTGGAGATGCAGAGCGACCTGGAGAGCAGCCGCAAACAGGCCGAGGACATGAAGGCGGACTTCTTCAACGACGCGCAGATGGTGGACGTGTCAAGCGTGAAGGACAAAGTGGGCGCGCTGACCAACTTTGGGCTGCGGCTGATGTTCGCCGAGGCACTGGCCAAGAACCGGCGCAAGCGCACGCTGGCCGGGCGCGGGCTGGCCGAGATGGTTCGGAGGGCGGGGGTGATGCTGGGCGTCAACTGGGATGGCTGCAAGGTGGGCTGGCAGGATCCGCTGCCGGACAACATCATCGAAGAGATCAGCGTGGCCAAGGAAACGATCGGGATGGGGATCAGCTCGCGGCAGACGCAATCCGAGAAGATGGGGTATGACTGGGAGCGGGAGAGCCAGCGCATGGCGGATGAACAAGCGCAGCGGGACGCGCGGCTGGGCGACATGCTGCTGGAGGGGATGCAGGATAAGGGCGAGCAGGACGAAGCGTAGGAGTCAGCATGCCCAATATTTACTCGGACATGCGCGAGTTTCATCAAAGGCTGGCGAGGCGGGAGGCAGCCACGCTGGTGGAGATGACGCGGCGCTGGAAGCAGATGGAAGAACGCTTGTGGAGATATTACGACCGGCTGCTGGCACAGGTTGCGCGGGCCGGGGCGGTGACGCCGCAGCAAATCTACCAACTGCACCGCTTTGGCGAGCTGATCGAGGCGGCGCAGGCGCGG
>CAYSWG010000250.1:0-3905 GCA_964434465.1 uncultured Geobacteraceae bacterium | reverse complement strand
TCAAGATTTTCCTTGGGCACCATGCCGATTCGTTCCAGAAACGATGAAAAGGTCTCCTGCTGACTGTTGCTGACCGCCCAGGCAATGTGACCATCGCGCATGACAATCACGCCAACCTGTTCCGAGGCCCGCATGGCACGCAGAATGCCGCTCCACTGCAGCGCAGCGGCATTCTGCAACCCCAGGGCAACCGGTTGCCCATCCAACAGCAATTCAGCATGTTCGTCCATGGCCACCCCCACAATACACGAAGCGCTTCATCATGCCGCATCACGCCCGGGAACAGCACCACAACCATTGCAGTGCCGCACGGACGCCCAGACAGCATGATGGGGTTATTTTTTCACGACCACGAACTCACCATATTGATCCCCCACCTCGATTCCCTTGGTCTGGTGGCATACGTAGGTATCCATGCCGTCAGGATAGGGGTCGGCATAGGCCAGATCAAAGAAGGCCTGGCTCAGCCCGCGCAACATATACCCTCGCAAACCTTCGCCACCACTGTCGGCTTCATAGTAATCAAAGGCGCGTATGACCATTTTTTCGCCCTCGCGCAGCTGAACGATCCCTGATTTGGCCCATCCCCAGGCGGTGAATGCCGCATAGGCGCCGCGCAGAATGTCCTTCTCGCCCTCGGTAACCATCGGCATGACCACGTCACTGAATATTTCCGAGGTAATGATGCCGCAACCGGTATGGTAGCCGCATTCATAGGCTGCCCGTACCAGGCCCGCCTCCACCGCGGCCTTTTTTTCGGCGGGTGCCGCTGCCATGATCCGCTCGGTAAAAGCATTCAACAGCGAAACAGGCAGAAGATTAACCAGCACTTCATATTCGGGTATCAAGCCGTTTTCATCACCCTGCACGGTGATTTTGGCCAGGGATTTTACAACGGTATCTCGCATTACAGTCATTGGGACTGCTCCTCCTCTCAGGACGCCTTGACGATAAACGTGCTCTCCGGTGCACCGGTGACAATACTCTCAACCTCGGTCACCGTATAGCTTTTCTGGGGTTTGTTGAAGGCAGCGGCAAACATTGCGGCAATAAAGCCGCGGGCCAGGTAGTTCACCGGTTTGTCGTGATTACCCCACTTCATAACCCACCCTTCATCCAGATGGGAGCGGAGCAGTTTGACTTCGCCACCCTGTTCGTCACCGGTAACGACCATCTTGCCCAGACCGAATACGGAAAAGTATTCTCGTCCCACATTGCACCGATCCTGGGCCGTGGCAACGCCATTTTTCCGGATGTAGTCGTCAATTACGGCCCGCATGGTTTCTTCCACTACGTCCTGCAGGATTGACGGGCCGCCGATGTCCCGCATATCTTCAACCAACTGGGTAATAAGCGCCAGGTAGTGATGGGAGTGCATAACTACCGGATGTCCATTCAGGCAACTCCGAAAGCTGTCCGGATCCTGCGTAAAATCTATGGTAAGCGGCATAAAATTCCCTCCTAGAATGATTGGCCGAGTTCTTCAAAAAGTTTTTTCGTTTTATGCCTGATTATGCCCAGCTTCGATGCGTCGGGGGTGATTACCGCAGCGACGGCATCCCCAACGGGCTTGCACATGATCACGGCTCTGCCATACTCGATGAACATGTCCTGGAAACGGTTTACGTTCAATTCGGTGCCCATCTCTTCGATGCCGTTGACGGCGTGAGCCAGGGAGGCACCCAGTTCATCGATGTTGACCCGGGCACTGCTCCCGGCAGATTCTATGACGAAGCCGTCTCGGCCGACAACGACAACGGCATCAATCCCGGGAATTTCCAGAAGATCGTTCAATACCTCTGCTGCATCTCTTCCATCCTGTTGCATAGCAAAACTCCTTTCACCCCCGCCCGTCTGCGTGGATGCTTTTTTTGATTGCGCCCTGTTATCGAACAGCAGCACCGCCTCCATAATCGCATGCTGAACCGAAAGGCCCACATTAGCCTTTTCCGCTGCCACTCCTGGCAGAAAATGGAAAGTGCCCTGATCCCAGGACAGCAGATCAGCCAGTCCATCCAGGCCGGACAGGGAATCCGATGCGGCTGACACCAGTTCTCCCGCGACAAAATGAATTGCGCCGTGCTCTCCCCCCGGATGACGAACCAGCTGAATCATGCCGCTCTTCGCGCTGGAGGAAAGGAACTGCAGCAGATCCGTAATCGTAGTAAGCGAAAGATTTCCCTTGAGACCACTGTCACCCTTTGGAGGTGAAACGGCGTCCCCTGATTGCAAAGGCATTGGCGCCCCCTCTTCACAACGCGGCCACTTAGCCACCAGCCTGCAGGCATCTGGTCACCGGAGCAACGGGCCGGTTCGGCAACTGCTCCTCTCGGCCTGTTCCCTGTACCGGATGCCTTCCCTGATGGAATCTATTTGAAAACCAGCATGGTTGCCGTCTGGTTGATGTGGCCGATATACTGCTCGCCATAGGTGCTGAATCCAATCGTTGGCACCTGCTGGAACAGGGAACCATAAGCATCCGCAAGATTTTCCTGGCGCAGCTCAAGGGTGCGCAGGATACAGTTGAAATTGATAATGGCCGAAAGTGAGCCCAATTCGGTCCGGGCCTGTTCAATGGCAGCACGGGTGTCGCCAATGATGTCCGTGCCTTCGAGAATGGATAACTCCATCCCTTCCATGATGCCACAGTAGAACACTATGCTCGACCCTTTGATCTGCTGGGGACTGCGCACATACGGTTCGTCCTCAATGACCAGGCCGACCGGGTTATGCATGAAATGTTTTGGCGCCTCTTCCACGGAAATGCCCAGAGCCTCGGCATAGGCCACGGCAGCGGGCTGACCGTTAAACTCCACAACCTCACGGGCTGCGTCGTTAGCCAGGGTGACTTCCAGACTCTTGCCCAAATCGCGGAAACTCTGTGTTTTGATGAAGGTGAACGGAATGCCCGGCTTCAACAGGGCCAGGACCGCTGATTTGCCGAATGACCTGCCGTTTGCGTAGACATATGTGGCCGAAAATTTAAGATCATCACCGGCTGAACCGCCAATGAAGGTCACATTGGTCAGATCACCGATGGTTTCCATGAGTCCTTCTTCCGCGGCACAGAGACCATCCACAAGGATGATGCCGACATAGTGCTCTGGATCCATGTCTCCAACGGGCTCTTTAAAATAAGTTCCGAATGACTCGAAGGCTTTGCGGGCCGCCTCCTCATCCTGAAGATCTTCGATAACCTCGATTTTCACATCATTGACCGCCTGGCCGTTGAACGCCATGGCGACGAGTGAGTTATCGAGCATTTTCCCGGTGGTGATTTCACCGGAGGTCGAGCAACCGAACACCTGAGCCATGGGAAAGGCATCCTGCATCTTCTTGCTCACCTCGGCCGGTGCGTAGCAGGTCGACGCAAAGTAGAGCACCAACTCCGCATCAAACATGTCAAAGCTCTGGGTTATTTCCGCAACACTCTCATCAACAAGTCTCCGCGTGGAATACGCAGTTTTGATATTCATGGCAATTTCCTCCATTAGCTGTGGAATACAGTTATTATTTCAGTTCCTGGATCATTTTCTCCAGCTTCCCGATTACGACGGGATCATCCGCCGACATAGAGGTGAATTTATTCGGATTGATCCCCTTCAGAATCAGCTTGGTTTTGATGACCCGCTCCAACATGGGATTGTCTTTTGCCCTCTGATTGATGATCGCATCGATCATTTGCCTGATCTTGCCCGCCATGCCTTCACCTCCTAAGGTAATCACTTTGATTTCATGATTGTGTGAAACAGTTCTTCTCTTTCGCAAGTATCGTTCCAATACGGTTCAGCTGTATGGCCGGGTTATCCGCAAATACCGAGCAATATGCCGTTACCATTACTTTTTAACGTTAGTCACAGACCACCTGCATAGCAGGTGGCTTGAGGAAAGCCCCTAAAAGGGGC
>CAYSWG010000249.1:308-3931 GCA_964434465.1 uncultured Geobacteraceae bacterium | reverse complement strand
CAGCACCTTGGTAAAGAAGCGGGCATAGAGCAGGTGCAGCACGGCGTGTTCGATGCCGCCGATGTACTGGTCAACGGACATCCAGTATTCCGTTTCCGCAGGGTCAAGCGGCCCGTTCTCAAAACGCGGACAGCAGTAGCGGAGAAAATACCAGGATGACTGGACAAAGGTGTCCATGGTGTCCGTCTCACGCCGCGCCGGAGCACCACAGGCGGGACAGGGCACTTCGACAAAAGAAGCAATCTTTGCCAGGGGATTTCCCCCCTCACCGGTAAAATGCGCATCCATGGGCAAGCGTACCGGCAGATCCTTTTCAGGGACGGGAACGGCACCGCAACTGTCACAATAAATGATAGGGATGGGATTGCCCCAGTACCGCTGCCGGGATATCCCCCAGTCCCGCAACCGATAATTAACAGTTTTCTTGCCGAAACCTTCCTGTTCAAGGTAGTCGGCAATCCGATCCTTGGCATCGCCACTCTTCAAGCCGTCAAAGGGGCCTGAATTGACCATGACGCCTTCTTCAACAAATGCTGCCGTCATGGACTCCGGTGAGAGGGATTCACCCTCGGGATTGATGACGATCTGGAGAGGCAGGCAATACTTCCGGGCAAACTCGAAATCCCTTTGGTCATGGGTAGGCACCGCCATGACCGCTCCCGTGCCGTACTCAGGCAGAACAAAATTGGCCAGATAAATCGGCATGCGACAACCGGTGCCCGGGTTTACGCAGTACGATCCCGTAAAGACTCCCTCTTTTTCCATGTCTTCAGCACAGCGCACCTGCTTGTCGGTCCCCTTGACCCTGTCGATAAACGCCGTAACGTCGGCGAGCCTGTCACTTGTGGCCAATTCAAGGGCCAGGGGATGCTCAGGGGCAAGGGACATGAACGTTGCCCCGTACAGAGTATCCTGGCGGGTAGTAAAGATACGGATAATCCGATCGCTGTCAGCGACGGGAAAATCAATTTCACATCCGCAGCTCTTTCCGATCCAGTTGCGCTGCATGGTCAATACCCGCTCTGGCCAGCCAGGCAGACGATAGGTGCAATCCAGGAGTTCCTCGGCGTAGGCAGTTATTCGAAAGAACCACTGGTCCAGTTCTTTCTGTACCACAGTGCTGTCACAACGCCAGCAAATGCCGTCTTCAACCTGCTCATTGGCCAGTACCGTTTCGCAGGCAGGGCACCAATTGACGGAAGAGTTCCTTTTATAGGCCAGTCCCTTCTCAAACATGCGCAGGAAAATCAACTGCTCCCAGCGATAATAGTCCTCATGGCAGGTGGCAAGCTCCCGATCCCAATCATAAGAAAACCCGAGCTTTTTCAACTGGGTGCGCATATAATCGATATTTTCATAGGTCCACGTGGCTGGATGGCTCTTGTTCTGGATCGCGGCATTCTCTGCCGGCATGCCGAAAGCATCCCACCCCATGGGATGAAGCACATTGCGGCCGCGCAGGCGCATGAACCGGGCAACAACATCACCTATGGAGTAGTTGCGCACATGGCCCATGTGAATGCGACCTGACGGATAGGGAAACATCTCCAGCAAATAGTATTTCTCCCGGTCGTCCAGCCTGGTTGCCCGGAAAACTCGCTCCCGTTCCCAGAAATCCTGCCATTTGTCCTCAACCCGTTTAGGGGTATACCGTTCCTCCACGTTCACATACCTCCGAAATTTACTCTAGTCCATCTTTTACAATGCAGAACGGATCACGGCTGCTGTTCAGGCTTTCTTGAGCAGTGTCCGGGCAAGTTCCAGAATCCTGTTAGCCTGGATCGGCTTGGTAATATAGTCGTTGGCGCCAAGGGCAAGGGCCCGCTCCCGGTCCTCCCTGGCACCCTCCGTCGTGATGACGACGATGGGCGTCGTTCGATAATTGGCATCATTGCGGAGCAGCGCAACAAGTTTCAGGCCATCCATGATGGGCATGTTGATATCGGTCAGCACCAAATCGAATCGTTCCGCCGACAGCTTGCGCAGACCGTCGACCCCGTCGTTAGCCTCTACAATTCTTACCCCGGGCAACCGCTTCAAGGCAAAAGCGATCAACTGCCGCATGGTGGGAGAATCCTCGATAATCAAAACAGCATGATCAGGCATGGGAAGATATCCTCCATATACAGTAATCCTATATCTAATGAAACGACCCGGCTACTTGGTCAGCAATGCGATGAATCCCTGGATAGTCGAAAGCTTGCGTTCCGACTCCGAATAGAGCTTCGCGCTGAAAATGGCCGTTGCCGCATGGCCGGCAAGCAGGGTAAACAACTCATAATCAACAGGAGCGAAATTCTTTTTCTGGACCAGCAATTTGTATATCACAATCACCCCGATCACATGATCCTTGATGGTCAGGGGGATGCAGACCATGGGATTACTCAGATCGGTTTGATAGGAAGTCACATCCTCAACAAAATAATTTTCTCCAGTCTTGGCCACTGAACCTATCGATCCACTGCCGAGGCGGACTGTGGGTATTTCCTCTCGGGCCACCCCTTCAGCCGCTACGGCATTGAGCTCGTTGGTTCGCTCATCCAGCAGGAGTATGGCAAATTCCTCGGCCCCGATGAGATTGATGATGATCTCGGTTATGATCTGGAGGACTTCGCGAAAATCCAGGGTAGAGTGCAACTGGTAACTGGCAATATAAAGATTGGCAAGATTGTTGTTTTCAGCTTCAATTTCCACGTACCGCTCGGCAAAGTCCTGATTTTCCCGCTCTATCTGGGCAATACGCGCCAAAATCTCCTCGCGTTCCCGCTCCATGGACGCCAACTGTTCAGCCAGCTTGCGATTCTCTTCCGTCACAATGACGTCGGTCTCCTTGAACTGCAGGCGCTCTTCCAGTTGCAGAGCGCGAAATCGCAGCCGTTCGTTCTCCTTGAGCAGGTCCTGAGTGAATTCCGCGCCCTTCTTGAACAACTGGAGGAATTCCTCAACCTTGTAGGAAGCCCCCTTATCTTCTTCAGTCGTCATTGTCCGCTCCTCTCCGCGTAACAGTCACACCAAATACCCCAGCACAACGACCCGTTCCCGGCAAATCGCCCGTAATCACAGAAAATTCGGAAAAATCATTCAAGCCCCGATGAGCCGCTGCGTGCAAGAATCTCCGCAGCCATTCTCTCCAGAGGCACCACGGCATCCACAGCGCCTGTGGCAAGCGCTTCCCGGGGCATGCCGAAAATAACCGCCGTTTCCTCAGCCTCGGACAGAACCTGCCCCCCAGCATCCTTGATGGCGCGAACGCCTTTGCTGCCATCGTTACCCATGCCGGTAAGGACAACTCCCAGCAGATTCGGGCCGAACTGCTCAGCGCTGGAAGCAAACATCTTGTCAACGGACGGCAGATAATTTTCCATCGGATCCGGATTACAGAGCTCCACAAACACCGAATCGCCCTCCCGACGGAAGAGCATGTTTCTCCCTCCCGGAGCGATAAGCGCACAACCGGGACGCACCGCGTCGCCATCCTGTGCTTCGCACACGGGAAATGATGCAATCCTGCCCAGACGCTCTGCAAAGGTCCGGGTAAAACCGGCCGGCATATGTTGTGATACGACAACGGCAAATGGCAGCGGACCGGGCATAGCGGCAAAAATGCTCTGCAGGGCTGGAGG
>CAYSWG010000249.1:0-245 GCA_964434465.1 uncultured Geobacteraceae bacterium | reverse complement strand
TTCTCCTGCACGATGCCGGCTTGCAGGGTTGCGGGCGATCTGCGCGCCAGTTCACTTCGTCGACGAACAGACGACATGTTGAGGTTAAAAACGCTTTTCACTTTATCGTGCAGGTCCTCACGAATCAACTGCAATTGGGCAGAGGGATCGGCTGTGGGTTTGACGATAAAATCTATGGCCCCGAGATCCAGTGCCTTGAAGACCCGATCATCCCCGCCACGGGAACTGACGACAATCACCGGCGT
>CAYSWG010000248.1:3281-3935 GCA_964434465.1 uncultured Geobacteraceae bacterium | reverse complement strand
TGGGCGCCGCGATGTGGCGGGCGATGTTGCGGCCCACCGGGTCGATTCGGCTGGTGGGGATGAGGTTCCCGGAGAACGGCTGGCGGGTATAAGTGGCGCCTGTCTGCACCGTGGTGAGCGGGTCGAAGATCGTGATGGGTTGCAGGTTGGGCTGCAACGTCCGGCTGAAGTTTCCTTCCCGCTCGAGCGCCGTCGGAACGGTGTAGGTCTGCGGGAACGGGATCTTGCTCTTGATCTTCTCCCAGCTATACATGAAGAAGGTCTTGTTGCGCCCGTCGTACAGCTTGGGGATGTGGACCGGGCCGTCAAACTGCACGCCCGGTTGCGCCCAGCGGAACGCGGTGCGGTTGTTGCCGGCGGCGTTGGCCTCAAACGCGTTGGCGTTCAGCTTGTCGTTGCGCAAGTAGTAGAAGAGGTTCCCGCGGAATTCGTTCGTCCCGCTCTTCAAGCTGACGTTCACGGTCCCGCCGCCCGTGCGGCCGTACTGCGCGTCGTAGGTGTTCGTCTGGACCTTGAACTCCTCGGTCGCGTCCGGCGAGGGGACGAAGCTGAGGTTCGAAGGGCCGGTGGTTTCCGTATTCGTGTTGGGCACGCCGTCCAGCAGAAATTCGTTGCTGAACTGGCGGCCGCCGCTCATGGCGAAGTTGTCCATGC
>CAYSWG010000248.1:0-3242 GCA_964434465.1 uncultured Geobacteraceae bacterium | reverse complement strand
GGGCGTATACTGCACGCCCGTGGCGATAGCGGCCAGCATGAACGGGTTGCGGCCGAGCAGCGGCAGGTCCTTGACCGACTCGCGGCCGATCACCTGGCCGGAGTTCGAGGTGGCGGTTTGCAGCAGTTCGGCCTCCGCCGTCACCGTAACCTGCTCCGTGATGCCGCCGACCTCGAGCGACATGTTGATCTCCAGACGGTCGCCGACCCGCAGCTCGATCTTTTCCCGGACCGCCTTCTTGAACCCGGCCGCGGAGACCGAGAGTACATGGTTGCCCGGGCGCAGGAATGGAAGCGTATACACTCCGGAGCTGTTCGTGACGGTCTTGGCGGCTTCATTGGTCTGCACGTGCCGCACCTCGACGGTGGCGCCGACCACCACCGCGGCGCTCTGATCGGTCACCAGCCCGGTGATCGTGCCACGCGCCTCCTGCGCCATGACGGATGACCCCGTCAGCGCGATGCCCAGCAAGGCGGCAGCGCAGGCAATCAGTCCGGGTGCGCGCCGTGGCGCGACCGGGGTTCTGAGCCCTACCCGATCGAACTTGATGGACCAAAGCATACTGAATACCTCCCACCATTGTCTTGGCTTCGAACAGATCGACTCGCGCGGGCGGAAATCCCGCAATTCCAACATCATTGCGGGTGATAATATCTCACCGCCGTCTGCCCCGTCAACGTGACCGGGCCCGCGGGGCGCACGACTGAAAAGTAGCCGAAAGTGCAAATGAGGGTGGGGATGGGTTTGCGCCCGTTTTTCTGACAGCGTATCATGCTGTCAGGTATCTCCTATGCCCCACCCCGACCTCGACACCCTCCTCCAACAACGCGACCAATTGAAGTCCCGGTTGGCCGCCGTCGGCGACATGCGGCCCGGATCTCTCGTACCCCGTTTCCGCAAATGCGGTAAACCTTCGTGCCACTGCACCAAGGAAGGCGATCCCGGACATGGCCCGTCCTATTCGCTCACCCGTCCCGTTGGCGGCAAGACAGTGACCCGTGTGATTCCCGCCGGGCCGGCGGTTGAGCGGACCAGGCTTCAACTGGAGGAGTACCATCGCTTCCGCCAGTTGGTGCAGCAGTTGATCCATGTCAGCGAGCAGATTTGCGACCTCCAGATTCGATCAGCCGAGGCGTCGGAAGACGGCGTTAAAAAAAACCGTGCTCGACGGCCTGCTGGCCGCTGAGATCCTGTGGGACATCGATGCTCTGTTGGGCCGCCAGAGCCTTGAAGACCTCGACCTGGAGGCGCTGGAGACGGCAGTCCGGCGGCAGGCCCTCCATCTGGCAGGCCGCGCCGTGGAGCAGCGCCTGAATGCCGACCACTCCGACGCCAGTCCAAGCCATGCCCGCTGCGAGTGCGGCCAGATGGCCCGTTACGCTGGGCGGCGGCGGAAGCGCTTTGTCAGCATCTTGGGGCCGCTGGAGTTGGAGCGAGCGTACTTTTACTGCGCCGCCTGCCGTCAGGGCTTCTGCCCGCGCGACCGTCAACTGGGCTTGCATGAGACGTGTCTATCGCCGGCTGTCACGCGGATGGTCGCCACCGTGGGCGCCATGGTCAGTTTCCAGGAAGGCAGCCAGTTGCTGGAGGAGTTGGCCGGCGTCGGCATCGACGCCAAACAGGTCGAGCGCGCCGCCGAAGCGCTGGGCAAGGAGATCGCCGCCGATGAAAAGCACGATGTCGAGGCGCCGGACGCCTCTCCTTTGCCCAAGGTGCTCTATCTCGGCGTCGATGGAACGGGCATTCCCATGCGCGCCGCCGAATTACTGGGACGCTCCGGCAAACAACCGGACGGCAGCGCGAAAACGCGGGAGGTGAAACTGTGCACCGTCTGGAGCGCCGACTCCCGCGACGCTGACAACCGCCCCGTCCGCGATCCGGGCTCGGTCACCTACACCGCCGCGATCGAAAGTGCGGCCACCCTCGATACCGACGACGCGCCTGCCGCTTTCACACAAAGAGTCTTGCGCGAAGCGACACGCCGCCGATTCACCGCGGCCGAGCGTACTGTCGTGCTCGGCGATGGAGCCCCCTGGATCTGGAAGATCTCCCAGGAGCTTTTCCCGCGCGCCATCCAGATTGTGGACCGCTTCCACGTCAAACAACATCTCAGCGATGTCGCCAAAGCCCTCTATGGACCGGCTTCCAAGCAAGCCCATGACTGGGCCCAACGCCGTCATGGAGAACTCGACAGCGGCCGGCTCAGCGATTTGTTGCGCGCGCTGGGCCGGCACGCCGACCGATGCGACGAAGCCCGCAAATGCCTTCAATACATCCACCGCAACCGCCAGCGCATGAAATACCCGGCCTTCGAGGCCAACGGCCTGTGTACCTCCACTGGGGTCGTCGAGGCGGGTTGCAAAGTCGCCATTGGAACCCGTCTCAAACGGGCAGGCATGCACTGGACCACCCACGGCGCCAACTCAATCATCGCGCTTCGCTGCTGCCGCCTCAGCGGTCGGTTTCAGGATTTCTGGGAACGGCGCAACAACCAGCGGAAGGCCGCCTAATGCCCCCCGTCACTTTTCAGTCGTGCGCCCGGGCCCGCGTGACCGGGCCCGCGGGGAGCGGCCCGTGGTTTCGCCCTTTCCGTTCGTGCGGAGGCTGACCTTGCCCAGCGAAATCTGAAACAGTATCAGTATGCTGTTTCCCCATCTGTGGCGAGCCGTCCTTGCGGCCGGCGTGACGGCCGGGCTGGCGGTGGGCGCGCCGGTGCGCTTGCGCTGCGACTACCGCGACAATCCGCTCGGCATCGACTCCGCGGCCCCCTCGCTCTCCTGGCAAAGCGACAGTACCGCGCGCGGCTGGCGGCAGTCGGCCTACCAGATCCTGGTGGCCGGCAGCCCCGCTGGGCTGGCAAAACCGGACGTCTGGGACAGCGGCAAGGTCGCCTCCAGTAACTCCGTGGATGTCGCCTACGCCGGGCCGCGCCTCGCGGCGGGCAAGCGCTATTACTGGACGGTGCGCGTTTGGGACGCCGCAGGCACAATGACACAGGCTGCCGCGCCGGGGTGGTGGGAGATGGGACTGCTGGCGCCCGCCGACTGGCGCGGGAAGTGGATCGAACGCCCGGACCCCGAGCAGGCTGCCGGCCGGGCGGCAATCCGTTGGGTCTGGCTCGACGGCCAGGATGCCTTCGCCGTTCCGGGCAACACCGCCGCCACCTTCAAAGTGGAGTGGACCCAGGCCGCGCCGCCGCGCAATGCCGCATTGTTCCTGGTGGCCCGCGCAGACTGGCAGGC
>CAYSWG010000247.1:218-3971 GCA_964434465.1 uncultured Geobacteraceae bacterium | reverse complement strand
CTATGCTCGTTTCTAAGCCATCAAGTGAATCGGTTGATGCCTTGCGAACAGGCGGGGTCTTCAGACGCGCGAAGTCGTATCCGCATTTAAAGCAAAATTTTGCATCATCAGGCAGTTCTGCTCTGCATTGGGGACAGTACATTGCTTCTATATCTCCAATATCTCGGGAATTTGTCGTAAGCAAGTATATGAAAGAGTCCCACATTTTTTTACAGAAAATTCACTTTTCTCCACATCCTTATGCATACGCTCATTTCTCAATATCTGCAGATCTTTAAGTTTCTCTGCCAAGACTTCCTTTTCATAATCAGTGCCACCTGCCCCAAGCAAATTATTAATCTTAAAAGTTTCTGTCCGAGAGATATCTTTTCTCAGGATTTTCATCTCCCAGAGCCGACCAAGCACAAATATTGAAATTCCTGTCCTTAACGAACCACCGAGAAAATATTCATTTTCAGTAAGTATGCCATCTATAACCTCCATGAGAGTTTTTTTCCTGTCAATTAGCCATTGAGGTACATCTTCGATGAATATATTGTCCTTATTTTTCCCGATCCAGTTATCAATCTTCTCAATAAGAGAATTATTATTCAACTCTGCATATCTCTTTGCTATATGCATCCAGCATGACTTTTCAGCAGCCTTGAAATAAGGGAACATCCTTATCGAAAGATCAATCTCCCCCTCTTTATTGTCCATCAGTTCATTGGCCAACTCTCCTGCCCTGAGTATCCTCAGCACATCTGCCCCTTTTGTCCGATAATGTTCATAAACAGAGTCGCCAAGATATGATCGGATAACAGATTCGACCTTGTGAAGCAGCTCAGCATTATCCTTGTCCCTTGAAAGTTCGTCAAAAGCAGGCAATACCTCGTCATCAAAGACCTTTTCAATTTCTTCCTCAGAAAGGTGCTGCGAAAAGACCCTTTTTATCATACGAAGAGCAGGAGAGAATATCTTCCTTTCATCTGCGCTGAATCCGCTCAGACTGGATTTAACTTCATTTGCGACAGATCCGAAAACCATCCCCGTTGCCGGGGAACTCATGTCGCTTTTATGCTTGCTCTTTTCATAAAAGACTGTTGAGCCGAATGCGAGCAGATCGCTTTTGCATTTCGGACAGCGGCTGTCCGCAACTGTAACTGTTGCATTACATTTAGCACATTTCATAAGCTCTCCTTAAAATTGTTTGAATGTACACGCAAAACATTGCATCCTAAAACCTCAAGCTTGACCAACTGACCTTGACCACCTCGCTTAAGCTGGGATTCCCTCAGGAATATAGTCAGCATGACAAACAGGGGAACATGCTTTATGGGCAGACACTTGTTATTTGAATCCCTCGAAGTTAAGTGGAACATCGCCAATGATGATCTGCGACTGTTTTTCAAGTGAAGCCTCGTCACCCTGCTGGAGCTTGTTTCCGTTTACCCATGTCCCATAATGTGAATTTAGGTCTTCAATCCAGTACTGACCATCCCGGTAAAAGACCTTTGCATGGATGTCAGAGATCTTTTCACTGTCAAGAGACATGCCGTTGCTTCGGCTCCTGCCTATTGTCATTTCACGAATAAGGATAATATATTCTTCCTGTTCGGAAAAGTTGTTTCTACGTCTGATCTTTATCGCATTGATTGAGCCCTTGCGGTCAATACCGAAACAACTGTCTGTCAGCTCGCCGAAGACCGTATAACAGGAACTAATCGATTCCTCGACATTTCCCCTGCTGCTAAGCTCTGCAATGAAATCGCACTCCAGATCGAGCACGTGGGCAATATTGATTCGTGAGTTATGCTTAAGTGGGTAGTCTGACATCGGTGCAAGGCGTTTACCGTCAATAAACGTTCCATTCGAGCTGCCCGTCCTATTGCTGCCTGTATCCCTTAAAAAGAACTGACCTGACTTGTTGATAATCTCTGCATGCAAGCTGCTTATCTTCATGCTATTCTGATAGTTATCGGGGAACTGCTCTTTTGGCTGATATGGTATGAGTCTGAGGACAATATCGTTTTTGCTGTCCCTGCCTATAGCAATCTTATCCCTGGAATATACGTAATATTTCTTTTGCAGGTCATTTGCGGTAAAACAGGCAGCCGATAGTTTCAGCGTAGGTCTTTCCTTAACATCAGGTGATGGCTGCACATAAGCATGCCCGCTCTTCTGGGCATTCTTCCTGCATTCCTCAAGCTTTATTTGGATGAGATATATAAGATTCCTGACTGCTCGAAACTGCTGAAGGGACGTTTCATGGTCTGGATTCGTCTCCATAATCTTCTTGAAGCATTTCTCCGCATCACGCAGTTCCTCAAGCGATTTTTCTGCAATCTCTGTTTCATGCTTGCCGGACTTAAGAAACCCCTCCCACCTTTCCTTCAGGTAAACTCCTTCCTGCAGCTTCTTTTCACCTTCCCTGAATTTCCTGTTTATCAGGAGTTCCTCTCTCTTTCTCAGGGTCTCTTCCTCATCAAAAAATATACAGCGACGGGTCCAGTTTTTATTCTGCTCGCAATAGGGAGCCGGTTTTTCCAGTTGCCTGTGCTCCATATCGCCAGTCTTAATCGCACCTTGAGCATCCGCAACAATATATGAACCTTCTTTTGCCTCCATTTTAAGCTCATTGTGTTGATGATAATGAATGTTTGCTCCAGACATATCTTCAAGTCTCTTTGTCACAGTTAACGAGACATTTGTCCTATAGATAGTGGGGTTGCCCTGTGAATCGCAATATTCGATCATGATCTCCATCATCTCATGCCCTGGCTTAGAAATGTGAAAAGGGAGGGGCACAATCTGGCTCTGGTGAGGTTTGATTTTGCCAGCTTTTTTTTCTCTTTTCTGTTCCAGGCAGCTCAGAGACCCTGTAAGTGAGACTTTTTCGAGGTTGCTGTCCGAAATATTGGTGATCTTGATCTCAAGGTTGTTTACATCATCAGCATAATAGGTCTTATTGTCGTTTGTCTCAAAAATAAAATCGCTTGAAAGCAGATCCCCTTCATCATGGATCTCCCAGCCCAACTCACGCTCTACATCATGCTGAAGGTTGTAAGCTTCTGTTTTATCGAGACCGAGTTTTTTCCTTTCTTGTGCAAGTATTTTCAATTCATCGGCAGATACACAGCGGTCAGCAAATACCCTGAAGAGTAATTTTTTATATTCAATCTTGCGGGGATCAGTTGTTTCATAGGAAATGCTATTTTCATCGGCAGAATTACTTATGTTTTTCGGATTGCTATCATTGAAAAAACCTGCTGGAGCTCTATCGACTGGGGAGGATAATTCATTTAAAGCAGAAGATATTTCTTCGTTTATGTGGTTCTGTATATTCTCGTTCAGCGGCTTGCCGCACTCACGGCAAAAAATAGAACCATCATCAAACGCAGTTCCACAGGCAGAACATTTCATAAATCCCCCAAAAAATTGTTCATAAACTTTGTACTAAATATTCTAATTTATTTTCTTTTTTTTGTTTTCTTCTTTGTCTTCGTAATATCTTTTGGACTTGCTGGCATCGCATGCATCTTGGGAGAAGTCATATCATCCAATAATGTTTTTGCGGTTTTAGTCCCCTTTCCAATAACACTCTTAAGCCTTGACGCAAGGCTTTTCTCCCTCATTTCCTTTACCTTTATTGCCACAGGATATGGCAGTTTTCTCATCTTCAACATTTCTATAGACTTGAGTTTTTTTTCAAGGTCATTTTCAAGTTCCTTTCCTTTGACATAAAAACATATTACCTCTTCAATTTTTTCTAAA
>CAYSWG010000247.1:0-208 GCA_964434465.1 uncultured Geobacteraceae bacterium | reverse complement strand
GGCATTTGTTGCATATCTCAAGATGTGCTTTAACCTCAGCATATCTCTCGCCATCGATATATTGTATAAAGTCAATCTCTTTACATTTCATATCCACACCTCCCTATATGTAATTTTTTAGGGCTTTTATTTCCTTAAATGCTATGAGCTTTTCAAGACATCGTCTGACTCCGGCAGAAATGCTTGGAACCGGCATCTTTAAAGCTTT
>CAYSWG010000246.1:0-3985 GCA_964434465.1 uncultured Geobacteraceae bacterium | reverse complement strand
GTTCTTCCCGTCGGTGAAGGCCAGGAAGGAGGCCTCCTCGCCCCGGAGGAACTCTTCGATGACCACCCGGGAACCGGCATCGCCAAAGGCATTGCCCGACAGCATATCGGTCACCGCCGCCACCGCTTCCTCACGGGACTGGGCAATGATCACCCCCTTGCCGGCAGCCAGGCCGTCCGCCTTGATGACCACTGGCAGACCCAGAGTATCCAGGAAGGCAACCGCCGGCTCGATCTCGGTAAACACCTCGTAGGCGGCCGTCGGTACGTTGTATTTCTTCATCAGGTCCTTGGAAAAGGCCTTGCTCGCCTCGATGATCGCCGCGTTCTTCCGGGCGCCGAACACTTTCAGGCCATGCTCCTCGAACAGGTCAACAATTCCCAGGGACAGGGGCAGTTCCGGGCCGACCACGGTCAGGCCGATCTGCTCCTTTTGGGCAAAGGCCAGGAGCCCCGCCAGGTCATCCACCTTGATGGCCACATTTTCCGCCAATTCTGCGATGCCCGGATTGCCCGGGGCGCAGTACACTTTAGTCACCAGGGGTGATTGGGCTATTTTCCAGACCAGGGCGTGTTCACGGCCGCCACTGCCGATTACCAGTACTTTCATATGTGTTCTCCGAATCTACCAGGTGTAATGTAGGGGCGACCCGCTGGGTCGCCCAACCATCGTGGGAACGGACGACCCAGCGGGTCGCCCCTACGGGTAATTCAAGACCGTTCAATTTTTCGCCGACAACCAACATTCCAAAATCTGTAACACGATGGTCAAAAACGTCATGAGGAAGGCCGTATGCCCGGCGCACGGAGCGCAGCACCCGAGACATATCATACTGATAGGCGAGGGTGCGAGCACCGCGTAACACCGCAGACGGCCTCCGCAATAGTTTTTCACCATCGTGTCAGTGCCTGAAGTGCCGCATCCCGGTAAACACCATGGCCATCCCCTGCTCGTCGGCAGCGGCGATCACTTCCGCGTCGCGCATGCTGCCGCCCGGTTGGATGACCGCCGTGATGCCCACGGCGGCGGCATTGTCCATGCCGTCCCGGAACGGGAAGAAGGCATCGGAGGCCATGACCGCGCCCTTGACTTCGAGACCGGCATGCTCGGCCTTGATGGCGGCGATGCGCGCCGAGTTGACCCGGCTCATCTGGCCGGCTCCGACACCGATGGTCATCTTGTCCTTGGCATAGATGATGGCATTGGACTTGACGAACTTGGCCACCTGCCAGGCAAAGAGCAGGTCAGCCATTTCCTCCGCGCTGGGCGCCCGCTTCGTCACCACCTTCAGTTCATTGTAGAGGGCCAGGTCAGCCTCCTGGAGGAGCAGGCCGCCGGTGACCCGCTTCATATCAAGACGGGCTGCCGGTGTGGCCGGGAAAGCGCCGCAGGACAGGAGTCGGACGTTCTTTTTCGCGGCGACGATGGCCAATGCTTCCGCCGAAACGGTCGGCGCGATGATCACTTCCACAAACTGCCGCTCGACAATGGCTGCTGCCGTTGCCCCGTCCAGCTCACGGCTACAGGCAATGATGCCGCCGAAGGCCGACTCCGGGTCGGTCTTGTAGGCCCGGTCATAGGCATCCAGCAGGGAATCGCCCAGGGCGACACCGCAGGGGTTGGCATGCTTGACGATGACGCAGGCCGGAACCTCGCTGAACTGTTTGACACACTCCAGGGCGGCGTCCGTGTCGGCAATATTGTTGTAGGACAACTCCTTGCCCTGCAACTGAACCGCCGTGGCCGTGGATACCTCCACCGCACCGGCCTCCACATAAAAGGCGGCGTTCTGGTGGGGATTCTCACCGTAGCGCATCTCCTGGGCTTTTTTGAACTGGACGGTAAAGGTATCGGGGAAGGCGGTTACGTCAGCCCCGGTCCGCCGGCCCAGCCAGTTGGAGATGGCGGCATCATAGGCGGCGGTGCGCTGGTAGACCTTCACGGCCAGGCCGAAGTTGGTTTCCTTGGAAACCGCGCCGTTTGTGGCAGCCATCTCGGCCAGGACGGTCGAGTAGTCGGCCGGATCGGTGATGACCGTCACATCGGGATAATTCTTTGCTGCCGAGCGGAGCATGGTCGGGCCGCCGATGTCGATATTCTCGATGGCGTCCTCCAGGGTGCAGCCGTCCTTGGCCACGGTGGCCTCGAAGGGGTACAGGTTCACCACCACCATGTCAATGTTCTCGATGCCGTGCTCCTGCATCTTGGCCACGTGCTCCGGATTGCTGCGCATGCCCAGCAGGCCGCCGTGGACCTTGGGGTGCAGGGTCTTCACCCGGCCGTCGAGCATCTCGGGGAAGCCGGTGAATTCGGACACGTCCTTGACGGTCAGGCCGGCGTCGCGGAGCATTCTCGCGGTACCGCCGGTGGAAAGAATTTCTACATTGTACCGGGCCAGTTCCTGGGCGAATTCAAGAACGCCGGTCTTATCGGACACGCTGATCAGCGCGCGGGTGATTTGTGCCATATGGTTTCTCCTTGCAAACCCGCAGCACCGGCCAGAATGGGCGGACGGCAACGGGACGTAGTACAGCTGGTGTCGTGCGGGGCAGGCCCGCATCCGGATTGTATCGGCTAGAACGAAGGGAAATCCATGTGCTGGAGGAAGTGCCGTTCGAAGACGGGGGTGCCGGACAGGGGAATGACCCGCAGCCGGCCGGCCAGCCGATCGACAGCGGTGAACCCTGCCGGTTCGCGGAGCGCCCGCTCCACGCCGAGCCGGGCACCCTCCCGGATAAAATCGGCATTATGTACCATGTTTTCGCTGAAAATTCCAACGTTTTTTAGCTGCGCCGGTGTCAGCACCGCCCCGAAGGAACCGGTCAGAACCACCCGGTTCAGGTCATCGGCACCGATACCGGCCCGCTCCAGGAGCACCTCCATACCGGCCCGGATTGCCGCTTTGGCCAGCTGCACCTGGCGGATATCCTCCTGGGAAAGGTACACCGTGCGGCTGGCGTCCCGGTAGAGGACAAAGCGGTTCTGGCCGTCCTGATCCGTGATCCGGTTGGCCAGGTTGGAGTCGATCTCCCCCGGCGAGAGGAGGCGTCCCGTCCGGTCCAGCAGCCCGGCAAAACCCAGTGCACAGACCGTGTCCAGCACGCCGGAGCCGCAGAGACCGACCGGTGCCGCCCCGCCGATGGTGGTGAAAGAGAGGCGGTCACCGGCAATGGCCACCCGGTCAATGGCGCCCGGCAGGGCCGCCATGCCGCAGGCCAGATTACCCCCTTCGAAGGCCGGTCCGGCCGCTGCCGAGGTTGCCCAGAGCTGCTCCCCGGAGGCCAGGGCCAGTTCGCCATTGGTTCCCAGGTCCAGGAAAAGCCAGTGACCGGTAACCGGTGACTGGTGACTGGTAACAGCGGAGGGGCGAGGAGCATCCTCTGCCAGGCTGTGATGGAGAAAGGCAACCAGGTCGCCGCCGACAAAGCCGCCGGGCAGGGGGAACAGGTAGGCATCCAGGTCCCGCTGCCAGCCCAGCTGCGCGGTACGGGTCCAGCGCCCCGCGGAAAAAAGGGGGCGGAAGGGGGGATAAGCCAGGGAGGTGACCGGCAGGCCAAGGATGAAGTGCTCCATTGCCGGGTTGCCAGCCAGGGCCACGGCGGTCAGGGCCTCCCGGGGCGCCCCTGCCGCAGCGCACAGCTCTTCGGCCAGCTCCTCCAGAGCAGTGTTGATGAGCCTGTTCAGCTGGGCAGCCGCTTCCGGTGCACGGCAGGCCGCCTCCAGACGAGCCAGCACATCGGTACCGTAGGCCCGCTGGGGATTGGCCCGGCCGGCACAGGCCAGCCGCTGGCCGGTATGCCGATCCACCAGGGCGGCGGCCAGGGTGGTGGTGCCCACATCAACGGCCAGAGCGAGGGAATCGTTGGTTTCCATGGCAATGCTCCAGGGGGGTTGGGTCGTTCAGCGGGTCCCGTTCAGATAGATCCGCGGCACCCGCTTGCTGATGCCGCAGAAAATCTCGTAGGGAATGGTGCCGGCCCGCTCG
>CAYSWG010000245.1:0-4006 GCA_964434465.1 uncultured Geobacteraceae bacterium | reverse complement strand
AAACGTTTCAATACAGGGCACAACAACCAAATGCGATTATGGACAGAACGTGCCCGTGACATTCCAACTTACAGGCTACCCTCCCTACCAGTTAGTTTACCGCTACAATTCGAACCCAGTAGGCCCCATTACAATTGAAAGCAATTCTCACCAAATAATGGTTGAGGATGGCACCTACTCATTACAACTTCTTACCGATAGCAAAGGGAACACCCAAAGCGTAGCCTCTCAAAATGCCACTATTACGGTTTTACCCCTGCCTGCGGTTACCTTTAATATTGCTTCGCCAATTTATAATATTACCGAACCCCCCTTTGATCTTAGGCCTTATGCAACACCTCCTGGGGGGACATTCTCTGGTCACGGAGTAGGGACAAATGGGTTCTTCTATCCATCGGTAGTTGGTATTCCCGAAGAGCAGGTAGATGTAAATGTTACCTACACCTACACCGATGGCAATGGCTGCACTAACACGGCTTCAGAAATTCTCACTGTTACTAGCGGTTTAGGAACCCTCACCGGAGTTAACAGTTTCTACTGCCAATACTCTTCTCAAGACACTATTATTGGATCAAATACGTCGGGTAACCCCGGAACATTCACCATCTCCTCAGGCACGGGACTTGTTGATCTTGGCAACGATCGGGCGGTTATTTACCCACAGCAACTTCGCGAGGGCAATCATTTTGTTACCTACAGCTACACCCAAAATGAATTGAATTTTGAAATTGTTCGTGGTTTCTATATCGATTCTGTATCTCAAAGCATAAACTTTACTGGGCTGGATTTGCAATACTGCGAGAACGCAGCAAGTACCAATCTTGTACCTATTAATATTTATCCGAGCGGAGGCACTGGATATTTTGCCGGATCTGGCATTTCTATTTCTGGGAATACGGTGTCGTTTAATCCTTCGGCGCTAGCACCGGATCAAACTTATACAATAAGTTACCATTACGTTTCTCAACGAGGCTGCAGTACCGACACCATAAGGAAACCTGTTACAATTAACTCACTCCCTCAGCCTGACTTTACGCTTCGCAATAATTACAATTTCAATGAACCGCCTGTTAAACTTATTGGCAATTTTTCGCCTCAAGGAACATTCAGCGGGCAGGGTGTTTTCAACAATAATCTCTTCCGCCCCAGCGATATCGCGCCTGGTACAACCTTCTTTATTTCCTACTACTACAAAAATATCGATACTGGTTGTGAAAACACTAAGGTAAAATCGTCGAGAGTACTTAAGGCCAATGAAACCATTGCTGGCCTTAGTAGCGAATACTGTTACTCAAACGATTCATATGAAATATCGTGCAATCCAATAATCGATCCCTCAATTGTGGGTGAGTTTTTCAGCAAGAAGGGTGCTGTAACCTCCACCGGATCTAATCAGGCTCTTTATAGTATTCCAACTGCGGGAAGAGGAATCGACACGGTATTTTTCCGTTACAATGTTGAAGGAACACCCTATGAGGTATTTAAAAGAGTTGTTATTGATTCTATAGGCCAAGTAGCCATAACCGGGTTGAATGATAGCTACTGTAACAATCAGACTCAGGTTATTATTGGAGGTTTCAACAATAACCACGGAAACGGATCGGGGTCGTTTACTTACAATGGAACTGCTGGTGCCCTTGGAAATGCTGGAAATTTTGCATTCTTCAACCCAGCCCTTGAGCAGCCGGGTACATATCAAATTACTTATACTTATCAATCTGGCCTCACAAGCTGTAGTAGCCAAATAACAAATAATGTTACCATTAACCCAATGCCCGATGTCCGTTTTGCCGTACTTCAGTCGTGCACTGGGATTGAAGAGCCTGTTCAATTTATAAACCTAACCACTTCGGAAGATGAAATTAGTGGGTGGAACTGGGTATTTGTTGGCCATGGGACATCAACCAATTTTCAGCCAACTTTTCAGTTTAGCACCCCTGGTGAAAAAAGAATTCAACTTACGGCCACTACAATAAATGGATGCTCGATTGTTAAGGATTCAATAATTTATGTAGGTATTGTACCAAAGGCCACATTTACATGGAGCAACGAGTGCCTAACCGATGTACCTACTGAACTTAAAAGCACATCAACCGAAGCAAACATTCGTACTTACAAGTGGATTTTCGACGACGGAACTACAATAGAAGGAGATGGGACTGATTATAAGATTGTCAACCATCTTTTCGGGGGAGTTGGGTCGCACAACGTTAAACTTGTTTTAACATCAACAGATAACTGCAAGGACTCATTGACTAAAACAGTATACATTCAGCCCCATATTAGGCTAGCCAACCTCCCCAATAGAATTCATTTTGAAACCTTCGAAAGTGGGCATGGCCATTGGATTGGTAGGAGTCTAACTGAAGGAAACTACTACAGTTGGGAGTATGGACAACCAAGCGGGAACCTTATAACCCACGCCGCATCAGGAAGTAATGCATGGTATACTGCTATAAACCATCCCGTTCAATTTGCCCAAAACTCTGAGTTGGTCAGTCCTTGCTTCGATTTTATAGGGCTCGAAAAGCCAATGGCAAAAATGAATATCTGGTCGTGGCCTGAAACGGGTCGCGATGGGGCTGTTATTCACTATTCGCTCAATCAGGGCAAAACGTGGCAACGACTAGGTGACGTTGGGAAGGGAATAAACTGGTACAACTCAACTACAATACAGAGCCAACCTGGTGGAGCAGGTCAATTTATTGGTTGGAGCGGAACCCCAATGGCAAATTGGGAAACAGCCCGCATTCAACTCGACGAAATAAAGGGGAATAGTATTGTTCGATTCCGCATTGTTTATGCTGCTGATGGGAATGCCCTTAACGACTTCGATGGATTTGCCTTCGACGATTTTTGGTTGGGCAATCGCGACCAGCAGGTTCTTGTTGAGTATTTTACTAACTCAACCATTACCTCTACTGCTTCAACAAATAGCGGCATGGTTTCCCTTGAAAACGCTACTAGTTCCGATGCCATTCCTATTCATTACCACACATCGACTCCTAGTGGCGATCCAGTTATTAGCCTGTTCCCCAACTCAGGATCAACTGCTCGCGAATTCTTCTATGGTGTTTCTGCTATTCCCTATGCCGCTGCAAATGGCAATGTGCCATTCAACATATCAAATATTGCTAACAATCGCAGCCTTATTGAATACCAGTCGCTACTCGATCCAGCATTTAGCATTGGTATCAACTGCAACTATGGCAGCCAGGTCGATATAAACATAAGCCTTAAAGCGCTTGCAGGGCTAAACAACCAAAACTTAATACTCTTGTGTGCGCTGGTCCAACCAATAGTAGACCTTTCGAGTGCTGCTCCAAACGGCCAAGTACGTTTTTACAATGTTATCCGCCGGTTTTTACCCACGCCAAGCGGTACTCCGCTTCAAAATAGCTGGTCGGCTAACGAGGAAAAAGACTTCACATTCACTTGGCAACCTGCCAATGAAGCTATGGTTAATAACACTCGACTTGTTGTTTTTGTACAGAATATTAACAGTCAAAAGGTGCTTCAAAGCCAGGCCTTCGATCTTTGGATGATCACTTCCGATGAAGTACCAACTATTGCTCAGCGCATAAGCCTTTACCCAAATCCTGTCCCACATAATCTACATATCGAGAGTCCAGTTGAAATTATTTCGATAACAGTGCTCGATATGACAGGCAGGACCGTGCTAAAGGAAATTGTAAAACAGAACTTGCACACGATTAGCACAAGCAACCTTAAACCCGGAGCCTACCTAATTAGCATTGAACTTCCGAACGAAAGAGTTGTAAAGAAGTTTATAAAGGAATAAAGGGGGTAAACTAAAAGAAAAAGGAGCAATTTTTTTGCTCCTTTTTCTTTTACAAAGTCACATGAGTATTTTTATCTACTAACTTAAACTTTGCTTTATGAAATTTACGCTTCCCCTTACCTGAAAAGCCATAACGCTCGGTTGGTATTCCCAGAAAATTGGTGTCGAGCTTATCGTTGCTATTCGCATCGTGAAAATAGCCAA
>CAYSWG010000244.1:3651-4014 GCA_964434465.1 uncultured Geobacteraceae bacterium | reverse complement strand
GGTAGCCAATGCTTGTCAATGTCGAGAATCTAAGCTCCGTAAAAAAGAGGATTTCTGTTGAGATACCCCAGGACCGGGTGGCCCGCGAGGTGGAGAAGGTCTACGAGAGCATCAGGAAAAACGCTGCCATCAAAGGGTTCCGAAAGGGAAAGGTCCCCCAGAATCTTATTGAAAAGTATTACGGTGGTCAGATGGAGGCTGATGTTATCAAGAATCTGATTCAGGAAAGTTATTTTACGGCACTTACCGACCACAAGATTCTTCCTGTCTCAAACCCGGATTTTACCAGTGATCCCCTCGTGCTCGGGAAGTCGTTTGCCTATTCGGTAACCATCGAGGTTGCTCCGGATATTGCCCTGCAGG
>CAYSWG010000244.1:402-3600 GCA_964434465.1 uncultured Geobacteraceae bacterium | reverse complement strand
GGCGACAAGCGAGTATATGCGCCCGATGAAGCCGTGCTTGACAGCAGGTTGAAGGAGATCCAGGCGGGTATGGCACAGGTCAAGGCGATTGAAGAAGCCCGCCCTGTCGCAATGGGCGATTTTGCCGTCATTGATTTCAAGGGATTTCTTGATGGTGTGCCCTTTGAGCGGGGTGAGGCGCAGGGCTATATGCTGGAGATTGGTTCGAACCACTTCATTCCCGGGTTTGAAGAGCAAGTTGTCGGTATGCAACCTGGTGAGCAGCGAACCATCACTGTCACGTTCCCTGTGGAGTATGGCTCCAAGGATCTTGCCGATAAGGAGGTAACCTTTGAGGTATCCCTCAGGGAAATCAAGATAAAGGAACTGCCGCAGCTTGATGACGAATTTGCCAAACAGCTTGGCGCATTTGAAACCTTGAATGATTTGAAGAACAAGCTTGCCGATTTGTACCGTCAGGAGGAGGTGCAGAAGATCGAAAGTGAAGTTCGTGATGCTGTGGTCAAGGCGTTGATCGCCCGGCATGATTTTGAAGTTCCCGAGTCTCTTGTTGAGAAACAGCAGAATGTTCTCGTTGAGAACATGAAACACAACCTGGCTGCTAAAAATCTGACCTTGGCAATGATTGGCACCAGCGAAGAGCAGATAAGGGAGCAGTCCAAAGCCGTTGCGGTAAGTCAGGTAAAAGGCTCTTTACTTCTTGCCGCAGTTGCCGAAAAGGAAAACATTGCTGTCGATGATGCCACGCTTGAAGAGAAGGTCAGGGATATCGCCGCCCAAGCCAACAAGGATTTCGAAGCGGTAATGGGGTTCTACGCCCAGAATTCATATGCGCGGGATACCCTTGTCATGCAACTCCGTGAAGATAAAGTTATCGATTTGTTGCTGGGACAGGCTAACATCTCAGACAGAACAGAGGCGAACGAGAAATAATGGCTGGCTCGCGTGAGCGTGTCCCGCAATTATGAACAGTCCAGGGGAGTCGGCATGCTAGTACCTATTGTAGTGGAACAGAGTGGCAGGGGTGAGCGGTCTTACGATATTTATTCACGACTTCTCAAAGACCGCATAATTTTTCTTGGTGGCGGAATTGATGACCATATCGCCAACCTTGTGATTGCTCAGCTCTTGTTTCTGGAAGCTGAAGACCCTGACAAGGACATTCATCTGTATATCAACTCGCCAGGCGGCGTCGTTACATCGGGTATGGCAATCTACGATACGATGCAGTACATCAAGGCTCCCGTGTCAACGATTTGTGTCGGTCAGGCCGCATCAATGGCAGCTCTCCTGCTTGCGGCCGGCGAGCGGGGCAAGCGGTACAGCCTGGCCAATTCCCGCATCATGATTCATCAGCCCTTGGGCGGTTTTCAGGGGCAGGCGACAGACATCCATATCCATGCACAGGAAATACTTCGCATGAAGCAGACTCTTAACCAGCTTCTTGCAGCCCACGCCGACCAGGCCGTTGAGAAGGTGGCAAACGACACGGAACGTGATTACTTCATGTCTGGTGAAGATGCAAAAAGATATGGTATCATCGACAGCATAGTCTCCAGAAAGAATGTGGCGGGAGTTTCCGATGAACAGGCGCGATGACAGATCAAATAATCTAACCTGCTCGTTCTGCGGTAAAAGCCAGGACGAAGTAAAAAAACTCATTGCCGGACCCACAGTGTATATCTGTGACGAGTGTATTGAGCTATGCAATGACATAATCGCCGAGGAAACAAAACTTGAAGAAGCCATGGGCCCGGATATTAAAAAGCTGCCGAAGCCACTGGAGATCAAGGAAGTTCTCGATGAATACGTCATTGGCCAGGAACGGGCAAAAAAAATACTCGCTGTAGCGGTCTACAACCACTATAAGCGGATAGAGATGATCAAGAAACCCGGTGATGTGGAGATGCAGAAGAGCAATATTCTGCTTTTAGGTCCGACGGGTTCCGGAAAGACACTGCTGGCGCAAACACTTGCCCGCATACTCAAAGTGCCGTTTGCCATGGCTGACGCCACCAATCTGACTGAAGCCGGGTATGTGGGAGAAGATGTTGAAAATATCATCCTGAATCTACTTCAAGCGGCGGATTACGATGTGGAGCGTGCCCAGAAGGGCATCATATATATTGATGAAATTGATAAAATTGCCAGAAAATCCGATTCACCATCCATAACGAGGGACGTATCGGGAGAAGGTGTTCAGCAGGCGTTGCTCAAAATAATCGAGGGTACGGTGGCCAGCGTGCCGCCAAAGGGAGGACGTAAGCATCCCCAGCAGGAATTTCTCAAGGTGGATACTACGGATATTCTTTTCATCTGCGGTGGAGCCTTCTCCGGTCTCGACAACATAATCCAACAGCGGATAGGAGTGAAAACGTTGGGTTTTGGTGCTGATGTGAAAAAACGTCAAGAGAAAAGGGCCGGCGAGTTACTGTCTGAAGTGACTCCGGAGGATCTGCTCAGATTTGGATTCATTCCAGAGTTCATCGGTAGATTGCCTGTACTGGCAACTTTGAGTGAGTTGGATGAGGAAGCCATGGTCCAGATACTTAAAGAGCCGAAGAATGCGCTGATCAAGCAGTATCAGAAGCTTTTTGATTTGGAACATGTCAAGCTCAAATTCACCGATGGCTCACTTGTGGCGATAGCCCGCGAAGCGCTTAAGCGCAAAACCGGTGCTCGTGGCTTGCGGTCTATCCTGGAAAATGCCATGCTTGATGTCATGTATGACATCCCTTCCCAGTCCCAGGTAAAGGAAGTTGTAATTCATGAGGACGTAATACTCAGTAAAGAGAAACCAATAATTGTCTACGAGAATGTTGCCGAGTCGGCTTGACTTACGTTCAGGGCATGAAAGAAAGGGCTGATCAGTGAGTGCCCCCCGTTATTTTTTTGAATTAGTTGATGGTGAACAGCGGTTTTAGTTTAAAAGAGTGCGCCTTGGTCACTGGCCTCGTACGCAAGTCTGCTTGCCGCAATTTTGGCAGGCAATGGGACATGGTTGCTGGACAGAACACCCTGTTAAAAACTGCTTGACACCTGCGCCATCACCTTGGTATAAGGTAATTCCTTTTTGTGGTGATATTGAACGTTATACTGGAGGCATACGTGACAAAAGCTGATTTGATAGGTGCAATAGCAGAAGGTGCGGAGTTGACGAAGGTAGATGCCGAAAAAGCACTTAAATCCATGCTTGAG
>CAYSWG010000244.1:0-384 GCA_964434465.1 uncultured Geobacteraceae bacterium | reverse complement strand
ACAAGGTAAGTCTGGTAGGTTTCGGCACCTTTTGTACCACCAAGCGTGCAGCTCGTAAAGGCCTCAATCCGCAAACCGGCAAGAGAATCTCTATTGCGGCTTCGGTGTCTCCCAAGTTCCGGCCAGGTAAAACCCTTAAGGATGCCGTGAACACCAAGAAGAAGTAAGTTCCGGCGGCCGATCCGGTTGCTGTATATAGACTAATTGGGGTCGTAGTTAAGTCGGTTATAACGCCGGCCTGTCACGCCGGAGGCCGCGGGTTCGAGTCCCGTCGACCCCGCCATCTAACGGGCGAATAGCTCAGCTGGGAGAGCGCCAGCCTTACAAGCTGGATGTCACAGGTTCGATCCCTGTTTCGCCCACCATTCATCCCTTCCGTAATAC
>CAYSWG010000243.1:0-4015 GCA_964434465.1 uncultured Geobacteraceae bacterium | reverse complement strand
AGGCAATGCTCTTATTTTTTTCAACCTGCTACCCACAGATTCTGCGGAAGAGCCAATAAAATAAAGAATAAGGGGTTAGCTTCGGTTAGCTAACCCCTTATTTATCTTTGTGTTTCTAGGTCAGGGACGAATTCCAACCATTTGTGTAATTTGATGATATTTAATGGTAATAACAGCTTGTATTTTGCTTAAGGCCCCTAAAAAGGCCCCCATTACCGCTTCAGTCCCAATCGCTCCCAAAGAAATGTAACGTCAAACGGTTCTCCCCCGGTCTGATTGATTCTGCGCGCCTCAAGCTGGTCAATGGATTTGAGCAGTTCGATCACTGCCGGACGTAACCGTTTGTCTTTTACCGCCTCAAGAGGAGATTTGCCTCCCAGGGCGGGCAGAGGTATTTCCGGCCAGGTCTCGTAGTGTTTGGCAAGGTACTGGTGGATGAGCTGGCGCTGCATATCCTGTGGAATTTCGGACTCGGGCAGGGGCTTTGCGCCGTCCCTCGTTTTTTCCGAACGGGGATCTACGACCTCGCGGATTTTGTAGGTGACGACACCGCCGGCAATATCTTCCAGCCACTCTCTCGCTGCGTCGGCCAACTGGGGTGTCCGGCAGAAAACCCCCAGGGTGTCCGGTTTCTTCGGCGTCAATGAGGCGCGGGAACGGCACCTGCCATCCTCCAGTTCGACAATCCGGTTCCAACCTTCGTCACGATCCCCGTCTACATCATCCTGCGCCTCTAGAATCCTCTCCAGTTCCTCCCAGTCGGTCACCCGGTAATGATCGGTGGTCAGGGCGATTTTGTCGCCGGTTGCGGCGTCCACCAGCTCGGGAAGCGGTTTTGTCTCCAGGATGGACTCAAGCCAGTAGTCGATGATGGCGCTTGTCCTGATGTAGCGCTCCAGTTCGGGATTACCCTCCTCAAGTTCGATTTCGCTTTTTATTTCCTCAAGACAGTCAAGCGCCGTCTCCCTCTCCATGGGATACACGGCGCCGCTCATGACAAAGCTGTCATCCTGCCACACCAGACGGGCGCCAAAGGTATCCCACGGCGTCAGAAAACCGGTGGCGGCCCTTTCCCTGACCTGAACGGGCGGCTGGTCGGGATGCAGCATATCAGTCAGAATCAACCCCTTATCCTTGATGACCTCTCTCACCTCATACAGCGACAAAGGGCGCTTTGCCAGTTCCTGAAGCCACTCCCGGCCATGGGCGGACAGAAGCGGCCCCCCTTTTCCGAGAATCAGCTCGTATGCCTTGACGTCTTTTCCGTCAATATCCAGTTCCGCATCGGCCAGCAGCCATTCTCCGATATTTACGGACATGGCTTGTTCCAAGCGTGGCGACAGCGCGTCCATGGCAACCGTTCTTTCATCATTAGGTTCGTCCATAAAATCATAATGCACGGCAGCGCCGACTTCTTCGGGATAACGCTCTTCAAGCCAAGCCAGGGCCGCCTGCACCGCCCGCTCCTCTTCCCGGCGGCGCGCTTCGAACAGCCCATCCTTTGCCAGGCAACACTTCTTGTATTTCTGCCCGCTGCCGCAGGGGCAGGGGTCGTTACGGCCGATCTTGTTCATATGGATTTTCCTGTTCTACCAGTAGTGGTTCAGAATTCAGCCATCCTCTGCACTACCCACTAATTCCGCAAAAATGAAAAAGTGCGGAGTTAGTGGACTTCAATATGGATCCTTACTCCCTCCTGTCATCAAAGGGACATTTCAGGAGCGGGGAGTTTCTTCTGGAGGAAACACCTAACCAAAGCAACAAAAGTTGTTGCTTTCTTGAAGTCCGTGATGCGAGTGCACCTTCCAAAACACATTCTAAAGACCATGGATATATTGCTTGTGCTATAGAACTTATTGAAAAAACAGGGTTTATGGCTAGGATTAAACCTTAATTGCCCCCACAATTGCCTCAGGGCAATTTGCCGGGGCAATTATCGCGGAATTGCCCCAGTAATTGCCCGCAATGTCAATTCCGGATCAATCCTTTACCCGTAAATGCCAGAGAGCCCCGGCTCCATGGCCTGATGAATGGACCTGGCCGTCGGCCTCAAGCTCCTTGAGCAAGCCGGTTACCTGCTTTCGACCCAGGTCCGTGAAGTTCCGGATATCCTTGTTGCTGAGCGGCCGATCCCTGAGCAGGGAAAGGATGCGGACCTTGATGGCTTCTTTGTCCAGCCTTCGCGTCATGTCGTAGGTGACGCCTTCGCTGAGAATGGCGGACGCCCGGCGGGACAGGCGGTAGATGGTGCCACGGCCGGTGCCGCTGTGTTCCAGCATATGCAGGTTGGTCTCAAGAGAAGCGAGTTTTTCCCTAAGGCGGCGGTCATCGTAAGGGTAGGCATCTCGCACCTCATTCCAGTGGGCCTCGTGGCGGCGGCGGAAGAAATGCAGCAGCAGGAGGTCATCGACATCGAGGTAAGCGCCCTGCACGTCGATGAGGACATCCAGCAGCGCCTTGAATGCCTTGTCCACCTGCTGACCAGGAAAGGTCACCCGCACCGTCTGGCCGATCTCGTCGAAGGTCGGCGGCTCTTTCCCTTCTTCCAGCAGGGCGCGGAAGATCCGGGGGACCCCCAGGTTCTGCCGGTTGACCAGGCGGGTCGCCAGCAGAACAGTTTCCACCAGGTAGCGATTGCGCGTGACCGGCGGATGGTGGAGTATGTTTTCGGGGGTCACGCCGCCGGTAAAACCGCCGGGGCTGTTGATCTCGAACCGGTCGCGGTAATGGCGGATAAATACCATGCCAGGTATGGAATAGTCCCGGTGGGCAAAGGCGTTCAACAAGGCTTCACGTAGCGCGATGGTCGGATACTGGGGGAATTCGGGGTGAAAGAGTCCCGACGGGACGGTTGTCACCGGGTTGCTCTGCCCCAAGAGGAGCATGATTTTGTCCAACGCCGACAGGATGCAGTCGCGCCCCCCGACCGGCTGGGTCTCGTAGTCGGTGTCTGTCCGCAAGCGACTGTATTTCCACTCGTGGTTCGGGGCATGGAGGGAGATATCCTCTTCCCTGCCGGCCACCAGAAGGCCGGCAATGGTCAACCGGCCATCCTTGAAGAAGCCGAGTTTCTTGCATAAATCAGGATCGTCGCAGGCCAGCAAGTCGCCGGGCGCTCCCATGTTCTTCATCTCCCGCCGCAGAATCTCCAGTGCAGCGGGGGAGATTGCCCGTAGCGGCTCATCGATCGGGAGAATCGCCGCGGTTGGATCGCTCAGCCCCGCCTTTTCCCGCAACTGGCGCAGCAGGGAGCCGGTGAGTGGCTTGCAGTCCTTGCCGACCCGCATCCACCCCTTGCCGGAGGTCGTGGTGTAGGGGGGCATGGAAGGATAAACGTGCATCAGCAACAGGCGGCGGGCACCGTACATCAGCCACTCGAATTGAACCGGCAGCTTCGGGTCGATGCTGTCGTACAGAGTGGCGTTCAGCGCCTCCAGGTCTGGCGCGAAGTCAATCCCGACAATGGCCTTGTCGCAGCCAAGAGCCCGCTCACGGACGCCGAAAACCACCGTGCCGCCGGAAGCATTGCCGAGACAGATAGCCATCTCCTTGGCCAGTTCCCGCAGCTTTGTGTCGGTAGGACACTCCTTGAAGTCAAGGGTTTCGGTTTCGAGATCGTCGGCAATTTGCTCGTCGAGCATTGGGAGCAGGGAGAGGATTTTTTCGGGGGTGTGGGCCACTTAAACACCACCTTTCGTCAATGTGTAGACTCAGCACTTACACCTTCTTTATGCCAGCCCGCTGACGATCATACGAAAGCTGTTCAGCCCCGCTTCAACATTCTCGACAATCTCCGCCGCCAGATCGTCAGGTTCCGGCAGGTTGTCCAGATCAGCAAGGCTTTTGTCCTTGAGCCAGAATATATCAAGACTGGTTTTGTCGCGGGCTACAACCTGCTCGCGGGTAAACTTTCGCCAGCGTCCTTCCGGGTTCTTTTCCGCGTCCCAGGTTTCTTTGCGTTTGTGGCGGTTTAATGGGTTGAAGCAGGCAATGAAATCCTTCAGGTCGTTATAGC
>CAYSWG010000242.1:0-4050 GCA_964434465.1 uncultured Geobacteraceae bacterium | reverse complement strand
TGGAGTTCGATGGCGGGAGTGACGGGGCTCGAACCCGCGACCTCTGGCTTGACAGTTGACTACTGGCCCAACGGACCAGAGGTCACAAGCCCGTGACCTGCGACTCTAGCATCCGTGCTACACGAAAAGCGTCGCATGCTACACGGATTGTGTAGCATGCGCGTGCTTCAGCCAATCGGTGTCAGTCATTCAGCTATCCTTGGTTATTGGGGATTCGTGAACGCCCGAAATTCCAAATGGTCGCGCCTTGGGGGAACGCCTGCTTGGGCACTAGGCGCCGACACGCCTGAACAGGCGGACTGCACTGAGAATCGGCCGGACCATGTATTTGAGGGAGGAAGATCAATGGTTTCCTTTTACGAAGCACCCGAATCTACAACTACGATAAGTGCTCACCAATACACGGTAGAGCCAGGCTTTCCTGAGTGCGGGGCGAAACTCAGTGAGTACAAGGGCGGTGGACTTGGCTCTAATCCACCCTCGGTCAAGTACTTCGACTTTGTGGGTAACGAGTTGTGCCCACTAGTTGACCTTCTGGATGTCTTCGAATGCGTAGGAGGCAAGTACGCGTCCTACTGCTCTGACTCGGTGGAAGACATTGAAGAGTACATGGCCAAGTATGTCGCAACCTATGCAGGTTCTACTGGATGCAGGAGCAGCATAGAAGTAGGTGGTGGGCTGCTGCGGTTCTTGCAGAACCTCGATGTAAGGGAGCAGTACTTCTCTAGAGAGCAGTATCGCGAGAATATGGTGATGTGGACGGGCTATTTCAACGACGTCTACAAGATGACTGCAAGCATGGCAAATGAAATGCTGGGTTCTGGGGATTCGTTCGTGGACAGGCAGTTCTTCAGCGACGTTGTCAGAGTATTCATGGACTATTGTCTGCGGACACTCGGCGTCGCATATCCGAGACCTGAGGACATGGACATTCAGTACTATCACTTTCTTGCCAATTTCCCCAAGTACAGGTTCACGGACAACCAGCGCTTTTATGGAGAGCTCATTCTCGGGGCGAACCACAGGGACAATCTCAATATGGGTCCCCTGATTATGTGTAACGAGGACTTGCGGGACACCTATCTTGTGCCCCTGATCATGTTTCTGTCTAATTGGTCCCTATTGCTGGGGGTCTACTTGTCAATGCGTACTTTTGGCCAATGCGCGTTTAGCGTGTGCTGGGAGACTGACTGGGGTACGCCTCTTCCGGGCTTTCGCCTTACGAGGGGTTAGTTGTCGAAGGTGATGCGCACAGTACCGGTCTCTAGCACCTACGAAGAAGACATCTAGGGCCGCGACGACGCATCGTATCAAGCGTGGAAGCCACGGCAGAACAGCTTCGCCGAATCGTTCAACAACCAGCAGGTCATGCGAATGGGGGCTACAGATGCGAGACCTGAGCGAGTTGCTACTCCACGAATTCGACCACGGCGGAAATGCCGACACCGTAGGCCGCCTGTTGGCTCAGGGTGCAAACCCCAATCAGCAGTATGACGACGGCTGCTCCGTACTCTATGTGGCCGCCGAGTGTGGCTACACGGCAGTGGCGGGTCTGCTCATTGAGGCTGGGGCAGACATTGATCTCAGGTGGAATGGCGCAGCGCCTATTCATATTGCGTCACAGGAGGGCAATGCTGATGTCATCCGGCTGCTTGTCCGTCACGGGGCTGATGTCAATGCAATTGGGCCATCAGGTTCATCACCACTATGGTTGGCTGCCGGTTATCCAGAAGCCCACAAAGCATCCCAGGCGTGTGAGGCTCTCATAATCGCAGGCGCAGACGTGAACCAACCTCATCCAATGAAGGGTTTCACGCCACTGTGTTTCGCGGCCGAGATCGGCAACTACGAGATCGCGGAGTTGCTCCTCTCCGCTGGCGCCGACGTCAACTACTGCGCCACCGATGGAGTGTATTACTACTCTCCACTGGCATTTGCCATCGGTAGGACGAAAGACAGCCGGACATACAGCAGCGATCTCGCGCCTGGAGTACGGACCGCCATGATTGGCTTGCTTACTGGTAAGGGAGCCCAGTTTGAAGAAGCGGGATATCCGACCGGAGGCCGTCTGGCAAAGTGGGAGAGAGTGGACGTGGCACGTTGCGATGGGTGGACGACGATATCCGCCAAGAGACTTCTGGAGGCCGCAAGAACATCTGGTCTTGACGACATTCCCGAAGTACTCGAAAGCATCGCGGCAATGAACTGCGAGGTCTCGGGGTGAATTCAAGCTGCACCTCGACGGCAGCACCCCGATCAGGCCCCAGTGAGGTTCTAGTCCAGACGCTAGGTCAAGCGTGCAGTTGACTAGCTGAGTAACTGAATCACCGCGATACCTGACATGAGCGCAGCGACCGCAGCCAGTCCCGCTGACCACAGCGCTACTGCGCGCGTTTGGGCCTGCTCACTAGCACGACGTTGCTCGTTCTCGGAGACGGCTACCGAAAGCCCCTTCAGCAGAGCTGTCTGCTCGCTCGCCGAGGACTTCGTGTCCGAGGCTAGCTCAGTGAGTCTGTCTCCAAGCGCGTTACGAGAAGAGACGACTTCGTCCTCGACGTTCGCGATGGCAAGACGATTCTGCTCGCCCGAGTCCGCAGACGCCTGCGCACTGGCACGAACTCGCTCCATCTCGCTTCCGTTATGGCGAACGAGACCCTGCAGTTCCTGCACATGCTTCGTATGCTCTTCCTGGACCTCGGCCAACTTCGCCAGTTGCGCCATGATCTCTGGTCCGCCGATCTTGACTAGCAGATCCAGTGCTTCTGCGGCACGACTACCGACATCCTCCAGCCCACTCGCCAGTCGGACAGTTGCCTCTGCGACGCTGCCCATCTCAGCAGCGGCACTTCTGTAGCCCTTGACGTCAACCTTGAGGCTCGCGAGAGCGTCCGCCAGTTCACGGGCGGCCGCCTCTGCGTCTAGGAACTCCGTGGCCCCGGCTGCTTCTACCTGCGTCTTGTTCGCACTCACTCGGTCCTCCCAATGGTCGCTTCTGCAACAGTTCCGATGTCATCCAGCAGCAGGGTGTACGCGGCAACACGAGCGGGCTCCGACCCAAGACGAGACACCAGTAGGCGCATGGCATCGCGATCAGCGCGCTTCAAATCTACAGCGCGTGCCAGGACTTGCTGCGCTCTCTCCATTGACGACTCCGCGAACACCCGGAAAGCAATGACGACAGCATCCACGAAGGCTGTTGTTGACACGCCGTAGAGCACTACTGCGTTCTCTATGGCCTGTCTGACGAACCGATAGGCTATCTCCCCTTCGCCGTCGCCAGAGCGTAACTCGGCTATACCTCGGAGCAGCAACAATGCAGGATGGTCCGGGTACGCCTCAAGCATGCGTCCGGTCTCACCGCGTGCCCCCTCCGCTCCCGCAGGGCCAACATGATCCGCCACGACTTCTTCGAGCTCTGCGAGTCCGGCGTCGGAAAGCTCCAGAAGCACTTCCAGCCGACGTCCGTAGTCCGTCGACTGAAGGTAGTCTCGCACTCGACGGTCAAATACCTCTGGATCAGGGGAGCGGGCCGCAAGCAGCATCTCGAACACCGCGGAGCGCCGACCCGTCTCGACGACCTCGTACAAGAACTCAAGGTAGTACCGGGCCATGCGAAGCACGAATGCGGTCTCGTCCAAGTCTTCACGCTTCGCATCTTCCAGGAAATCGGGCAACACCATATTCGCCCGATCTTGACTATAGCTGGCCACGTAGTTCGCAAGTGACTGTGCTACTGCCTGCCGAGACTCCATGCCAACGTCTAGTTCATAGGAATTGTCGTTGTAATCGAGCGTGTAGTCTCGAACGACTGACAGCACCGACAGTCGATGGATGGCCTTCTGGAAGCCGGCGTCCTTCATGAGATCACACTCACGGTGAAGTGTTCGCGTCCCCCTGACCCAGAACTCACCGAGCAGCTCCAACGCCTCCCTGAAACGCTCAAGTTCGGCATCCACTCCAGGGAATGAAGTTGTGTGGAAGTACAGGCAACGATCTACATCGTCCTTGTCTGCATAGCGGGTCGTGCGGACTCGATCCGCTGCGGCCTGG
>CAYSWG010000241.1:0-4056 GCA_964434465.1 uncultured Geobacteraceae bacterium | reverse complement strand
CCGCCAACATGAAAAACCGTCTGCCGGATCTCCTTATAATTGACAAAATTTATCGGGTATGTTATTCGGTGAAATGGCAGACGCAGTGTATGATTTCAGTCAACAAATGGGGCATCAATGCTGAAGAGAATACGGGAAGACATTAACGCGGTTTTTGATCGGGACCCGGCGGCACGGAGCATCCTGGAAGTAATCTGCTGTTATCCGGGACTGCACGCCATCTGGCTGCATCGTCTTTCCCACTGGTTGTGGACCAGGAAACTGTACTTCTGCGGCAGATTCGTCTCCCATCTGGGCCGCTTCGTTACCGGCATTGAAATCCACCCCGGCGCCACAATCGGCAAAAGAGTCTTCATTGACCACGGTATGGGGGTCGTGATCGGCGAAACCGCAGAAATCGGCGATAACGTCACCCTCTATCACGGCGTCACCCTGGGCGGCGTCAGCCTGGAACGGGTGAAGCGACATCCGACCGTGGAAGCTAACGTGGTAATCGGTTCCGGCGCCAAAGTGCTCGGCCCGTTCACCGTCGGCAGGGACAGCAGAATCGGCTCCAACTCGGTTGTTATCAGGGAAGTTCCGGCCAACTCAACGGTGGTTGGTGTTCCGGGCAGAGTGGTCATGGCCGCTGAGAAGCCGGCGGAACGCACCGATCTGGAACACGGCAGGCTGCCCGACCCGGAAGCCAAGGCCATTGCCTGTCTTTTTGACCAGATCCGTGAACTGGAACGCAAATATCAGGAACTGGCCAGGGAACACGAAACTCTGAAACAACGTCTGAACGGCTGAAAATTCCATGACTGTACCACAGGGCAAACGCATTGCCGTCGCCATGAGCGGCGGAGTGGATTCTTCCGTGGCCGCAGCCCTGCTCAAGGGTGCGGGTCACGAACTGATCGCCATCACCATGCGGGTGTGGAATCCGGCGATGGACCATGACGCTGCCGAGGCGACCTGCTGTTCACCCGACGACGTGCGCGACGCCGGCCGCATTGCCGACCAGTTGGGCATCCCCTTTTACGTTGTTGACTTCGTCGAAGAATTCCGCCGTCTGGTCATTGACGATTTCGTCGAGGATTACTGCCGGGGCAGAACACCCAACCCCTGCGCCCGCTGCAACAAGCTGGTCAAGTTCGGTCTGCTCCTGGCCAAGGCCCGGGAACTGGGCGCGGATTTCCTGGCCACCGGCCATTACGCCCGGATCTGTCACGGAAGTGATGGGTACGTGCATCTGCTGAAAGGGTTCGACCAGAAAAAGGATCAGTCCTACTTCCTCTTCGACCTGGACCAGGAGCAACTCTCCCGGGTCTGCTTTCCCCTTGGCGAACTGATTAAAGACCAGGTGCGCGACCTGGCGAAACGTTTCGCACTCCGTGTCGCCGAGAAAAGCGAGAGCCAGGAAATCTGCTTCATCCCCGATGACAATTACGTCCGCTTCATCCAGCAGGAGCAAGGCAACGGGATTCAGTCCGGCGAGATCGTCACCAGCGCCGGCATGGTCGTCGGCCGGCACCAGGGGACTTATCGCTATACGGTCGGCCAGCGGCGTGGGCTCGGCATCGCCTGGAAAGAACCGCTCTACGTGCTTGGCGTCGATGCCGTGCGTCACCGGGTCATTGTCGGCAGCCAGAAGGAGTTGTTCAGCACCGGCCTCACTGCCAACCGGATTAACTGGATCATGGCGCCGCCCCGGCTGGAATTAGCCGCAAGCTGTCGAATCCGCTACCGCCACCAGGCAGTGCCCTGCCGAATCATTCCCCTGACCGACAGCCGGGTCGAGGTCCGTTTTGCTCAGCCGGAGAAGTCCGTGACGCCGGGCCAGGCAGTTGTGTTCTACGAAAACGAACGGGTACTGGGTGGCGGCTGGATCGAAGGCGCCCTATGAAACGGATTTCCTTTATCACCCTCGGCTGCAAGACCAATCAGTTCGAGTCGGCGGCCATGGCCGAAGCAGTGGGCAGGGCAGGATACCAGGTCGTGAAGGCTGGAAGCGAAGCCGATATCAGTGTTATCAACACCTGCACGGTTACCGGCAGAACCGATGCCGAGTCCCGGCGCCTCATTCGAAGAGCCTTGCGCAGCAACCCGGCAGCCGAAATCGTCGTCACCGGCTGTTATGCCCAGATTGCCGCCGAAGAAATCGGCAGGATGCCCGGCGTTTCCCTGATTCTCGGCAACAACGACAAGCGGGACCTTGTTGCCTTGCTGGAGCAGCTCTCCGACAAGCAGATCACCCGAGTATCCGATATCTTTCGGGAAACTTCGACAGAACCCCTGGCACTGGAAACCTTTGCAGAACATACCCGGGCCTTTCTGCAGATCCAGAACGGCTGCGACGCCCGCTGTGCCTACTGCATCGTTCCCTTTGTGCGGGGCCGCAGCCGCAGCGTCAGCCTCGCCGACGCCCTGAACGGCATTCGCACCTTTGCCCATAAGGGGTTTCAGGAAGTGGTACTGACCGGCATACACCTGGGTGCTTTCGGCCTGGACCTGACCCCGCCCAGCAGCCTGCTGGAACTGGTAACCATCACTGAACAGCAGCGCCTGGTACCGCGCCTGCGCCTCGGCTCCGTCGAGCCAACGGAAATTCCCGATCAACTGATCGAACTTCTGGAACGTCCCCGGACACTCTGTCCCCATCTGCACATCCCCCTGCAAAGTGGTGACGATGGGGTGCTGATTGCCATGAATCGTCCCTATGACAGTGCTTTCTTTCGCCGGCTTGTTGCAAAGCTGACCAACGTGGACCCCGCTGTCTGTATCGGTACGGACCTGGTTGTCGGCTTCCCCGGAGAAACTGAAGAAGCCTTCCAGCGTACCTACGCACTTATTGAAGCATTACCCCTCGCGTACCTGCACGTATTTCCCTTTTCGCCTCGGGCAGGCACACCGGCGGCGACCATGGCAAACCGGGTTCCTCTCCCCATCATCAAACAGCGAGCGGAACGGTTCCGAATCCTGTCGGCGGAAAAAAAACGCCGCTATCAGGAACGGTTTCTCGGCAGAGAGGTTGCTGTACTTATTCAAAAGCAGAAGAAGGACGGCAGGACGGTGGGGCTGACGCGTCACTATCTGCCGGTGTTCGTTAACAGCGGAAATCTGCCGGTAAACAGGGAAGTGCGGGTGAAAATCTGTGCTGTGGAGGGAGAACAGCTGCGGGGTGAAGCGGTGTAAACAGTGCGGCAGGCAAGGGAATCATTCTCTCACCAGCAGATTTCGGTCGAGCAGGTGGCGCGGCTGGACGTTTGCCAGAGCACGGAGCATGCTTCGTTTCACGTGGGGATTGTCCTGCTCCAGGGAGGTCAGCAGCGCCTTCATGCGCTTGCGCTGCAGATCGGCCACACCGCAGACCGGGCAACGGCAACAGACCACCGGATACGCCTCCATGGCCGCATGGGCAATGAGATCCCGCTCCTCCACGTAGACCAGGGGCCGGATCACCGTTGTCTCACCGTTGTCGGCAAGCATGCTCGCCGCCATGGCCTTGAGGGAACCAACGAAGAACTGGTTGAGCAGCAGCGTCTCCACGAAGTCGTCCAGGTGGTGCCCCAGAGCCAGCTTGTTGCATCTGAAACGCTGGGCCAGGGTATAAAGCACGCCCCGCTTCAGCCTGGCGCACAGGGAACAGTAGGAAGAGCCGGGGCGCCGCTTCTCGCGGATGATATCGAAATGGTCGGTCTTCTCCATGTGGTAGGTAAACCCATGCCTGGCAAGGTGTTCCTCGATGATATCGGCCCGATAACCGGGATAGCCTGAATCTATGTTGATCGCCAGAATTTCATACCGGATCGGCGCACGCCGCCGCAATGCCTCCAGGAAATGCAGCAGGGCATAGGAGTCCTTGCCTCCGGAAACCGCAACGGCAATGCGGTCGCCCTCCTGGATAAGACTGAAATCGGCGATGGCCCTGCCGACCGCATTTTTAATGTTCTTGTACAATTTCTCTTCGGGTGCCGCCACAGTATCCCCACCGGTTGCACTATTGCCGCAGGGTACCGGAAACAGCCCCATGAAGTCAAGCTGCCAGAACCTCCATGAAAACAAACGCTTCTTGCC
>CAYSWG010000240.1:731-4088 GCA_964434465.1 uncultured Geobacteraceae bacterium | reverse complement strand
GCCGGCGGTTCCTGTCCGGCCGCCCGGCGCTGCGGGCTCTGGATGTGGGCTGTGCCTTGGGCCGCACCGCCCTGGAACTGGCCCGGTTTGTCCCGACGGTGACCGGTGTTGACTATTCGGGCCGATTCATCGATGGTGTCCGTACCCTGCTGGAAACGGGTCGGCTGATCTATGATCTGACCCTTGAGGGAGAATTGACCGACCGGGTCGAACGGACCCTGACCGGGCTGGGCCTGGCTGGTGTGCGCGGGCGGGTATCCTTTGCCCGGGCCGATGCCCTTGATCTTCCCGCCGATCTCATGGATTTCGATCTGATCTTTGCCGGCAACCTGGTTGATCGCCTGCGCCAGCCGCGCCGTTTTCTGAACGGTATCCACGAGCGACTCGTTCCCGGCGGTCTGCTGGTCATTACCTCACCCTGCACCTGGCTGACAGAGTTCACGCCCCGGGAGGAGTGGTTGGGCGGTTTCAGGGCTGGTGCGGCGGCCTGCACCACCCTGGCCGGACTCCGGGACGTGCTCGCACCCCACTTCGAACCCGTAGAGGACCCCCTCGATGTGCCCTTTGTCATCCGCGAAACGGCCCGAAAATTCCAGCACAGCATTGCCCAGTGCACTGTCTGGCAGCGATGCCGCTAGGGTGTGCACGCTGCCCGTCGCCGTCCGGTAAACCCCGGGGGCCATGTGGTGGGGGTTGTCTGCCGCTTCCCGTTGCGAAGGGTGCATTGCTTCGTTCCGCACCATGCCGCCGCGGGGAAAAACCCGAGATATTTCGCCCGGTCCCTGTCCCGATGGCGCACCGTGTTCCCACCGCTTAATCCGAATATCTTGTTGCGATAAAAAATTAGTGTACTATATATTGTGTTTTAAGCGGTGTATTGCGTTGACATTTCTCCCTGGGGAATGGTACAAGGAGCACACATTTCACCAACGAATGGACGCGAGGAAGAGGGGTGCAATCCCCTCGCGCCGTGACGCTGTATCGCCCGGGGACATGTGCCGGAAGAGGGCTGAAGGCGCGGCGCCCGCTTGCCAGCTTTCTTCGTGGCGCCCCAATCGGCTGTCCCGTACGGTCAGTCTCCTTCTGGAAGTTCTCGGGTGGAAGGTGGTCCGGGTCCCGAGGGTCTGTTCGACGAAAACACGTACTACTCTTTGAGGAGGTTTTTCCATGCGTACCCAGGTTGCCGGGCCGGACGAGGCTCAGGTGTGCATTCCCGCCCAGGTGGTCAAACGGGACGGGAGCACGGTCCCCTTCGCCGCGGAGAAGATCCGTTCCGCCATCAGGCGTGCCGGTGAGGCATCGGGTGAATTTGACGGAGATGAGGCCGGCCTGCTCACCACCCAGGTGCTGAAGGTGCTGCGCCACAAGTTCGGCGCCACGCCGCCGCAGATCGAGCAGATCCAGGATGTGGTGGAACAGGTGCTCATCTCGGCAAACCACCTGAAGACCGCCCGCGCCTATATCGTTTACCGGGAGCAGCATCAGAAGCTGCGCCGGGACCGGAAAACCCTGGTGGACGTTTCGTCATCGGTGAACGAGTATCTGGAGCAGTCCGACTGGCGGGTCAATGCCAACGCCAACCAGGGCTATTCCCTGGGCGGGCTGATCCTCAATGTATCCGGCAAGGTGGTTGCCAACTACTGGCTCAATCATGTCTACCCGCCGGAAGTGGGCGCCGCCCACCGGGAGGGGAGCCTCCATATCCACGATCTGGACATGCTCTCCGGCTACTGCGCCGGCTGGTCCCTGCGCACCCTGCTCCACGAGGGGTTCAACGGTGTGGCCGGCAAGGTGGAGGCCGGGCCGCCCAAGCATATGTCAGGCTCCGTGGGCCAGATCGTCAACTTCCTCGGCACCCTGCAGAACGAGTGGGCCGGGGCCCAGGCGTTCAGTTCCTTCGATACCTACATGGCGCCCTTCGTGCGCATAGACGGGCTCTCCTTCGACGAGGTGCGGCAGCACATCCAGGAACTGGTCTTCAACCTGAACGTGCCGTCCCGCTGGGGTACCCAGACTCCCTTCACCAACCTGACCTTTGACTGGGTCTGCCCCGAGGATCTGCGCGATCAGGTGCCGGTCATCGGCGGCGAGGAAATGCCCTTTACCTACGGCGAGCTCCAGGCGGAGATGGACATGATCAACCGGGCCTACATCCAGGTGATGACCGCCGGTGACGACAAGGGGCGGGTGTTCACCTTCCCCATCCCCACCTACAACATCACTGCCGACTTTCCCTGGGAAAGCGACAATGCCAAGCTGCTCTTTGCCATGACCGCCCGTTACGGGCTGCCCTATTTCCAGAATTTTCTCAATTCGGAACTGTCGCCCAACATGGTCCGTTCCATGTGCTGCCGTCTGCAGCTGGACCTGCGGGAGCTCCTGAAGCGGGGCAACGGCCTGTTCGGTTCGGCGGAGCAGACCGGTTCCATTGGCGTGGTTACCGTCAACTGCGCCCGGCTCGGCTACCAGTACCGCGGTGACGAAGGAGGCTTGCTGCGGCGCCTGGACGGACTGCTGGAGCTGGCCCGCGCCAGTCTGGAGATCAAGCGCAAGGTGATCCAGCGCCACATGGACGGCGGCCTGTTTCCCTACACCCGGCGTTATCTGGGCACCCTGCGCAACCACTTCTCCACCCTGGGTGTGAACGGCTTCAACGAGATGATCCGCAATTTCAGCGACAATCGGGACGACATCACCACGCCGTCCGGCCGGGCCATGGCGGCCCGCTGCCTGGATCACATCCGCCAGCGGCTGCTGAGCTTCCAGGAAGAAACCGGCCACATGTACAACCTGGAGGCGACCCCGGCCGAAGGGACGACCTACCGATTTGCCCGGGAAGACCGCAAGCGCTTCCCGGACATGCTCCAGGCCGGCACGGAAGAGGCGCCTTTTTATACCAATTCCTCCCAGCTGCCCGTGGGCTGTACCGATGACCCGTTTCAGGCCCTTGAGTTGCAGGAGGAACTGCAGCGCAAGTATACGGGGGGCACGGTTTTCCACCTCTATCTGGGCGAGCCGGTTTCCAGTGTCGCTGCCTGCCGCACCCTGGTTCGGCGCGTTCTGGAAAACTACCGCATACCCTACCTGACCATTACCCCGACCTTTTCCGTGTGCCCGAAGCATGGCTACCTGCCGGGTGAGCACCGGTTCTGCCCCCGCTGTGATGAGGAGCTGCTGTGCCAGAAGGCGGCACACTGAAACGTCGGGCCTGCAGGCATGCGGAACTCTGCACGCCTTTTCAAGAAAGGAGCACACTGATGAACGAGGCAGAAAACAACGGAACAACCCTTGAGCTGGATGATGCCGAACGCCAGCCCTGCGAGGTCTGGACCCGGGTGATGGGTTACCATCGCCCCG
>CAYSWG010000240.1:0-721 GCA_964434465.1 uncultured Geobacteraceae bacterium | reverse complement strand
CGTGGCATCCTTCAACACCGGTAAGAAGGCCGAGCACCGCCAGCGGCGTTTTTTCCAGGAGGGCAAGGCAGACCGGGCGTGCTGACGGTTGGCGGGCTGACACCCTGTACGACCATTGATTATCCCGATCATCTGGCGGCAGTGGTCTTTTGCCAGGGGTGTCCCTGGCGCTGCGGCTATTGCCACAACCGGGGCCTGCTTGATGAGACCCGGGCCGGAGTGCTGCCCTGGGAGGAGGTGCTGTCGTTTCTCGACCGGCGACGGGGATTGCTGGATGCGGTGGTGTTCAGCGGCGGCGAGCCGACCATGCAGGAGCAGCTCCCGGCAGCGGTTGAGCTGGTACGGGGCAAAGGCTTCCTGGTTGGCCTGCACACGGCCGGCCCCTATCCCGACCGCCTTGCGGTGTTGTTGCCCCAGCTGGACTGGGTTGGCATGGACCTCAAGGCGCCTTTTGCCGAGTACGATTCCATTTCGGGTGTAGCCGGCAGCGGTGAGGCGGCCCGGCAGAGCGCCCGGCTGCTCAGGGAAAGTGGCGTGAGGCACCAGTTTCGGACCACCCTTGATCCCTTCATTCTTTCCGGGGGCCGCCTGGAAGCCATGGAGCGGCTGGTTGCTGAGGAGTGGGGGGAGACTCTGGTGGTGCAGCCCCTGTCCCCCTGCTATGTTTCCTTAACGGAAACCTGACTTTTGATGCGGGGCGCAGGCGATACGCCCCTACAAC
>CAYSWG010000239.1:0-4127 GCA_964434465.1 uncultured Geobacteraceae bacterium | reverse complement strand
CAGCGTCAGCAACTCGCCATAGGTGTTGTTGAAGGTCGCGGCTATGTCGCGGGTGTCGGTGCTGCACATGGATTGGACAACGCAGGGGGCGCCGCCGCCAATGGCCAGCTGGCCGATGCGGATCTGTCGAGTCTGTTTTTTCATAAGAGCGCATAGTAGCGGAGTACCGCGAAAAAAGTCAAGGAACGCGACCGGTTTTTGCCGGTGGTCGCAGTTTCCCATGGGGTGCATACGGCCTTCGTTGCCCAGGCCTCTGTCCAGTTACTGCCCTGTGCCTCTTGCGGAGGGAAGCTCCTGTGGTATATCTTTACTGTACGGTGGGTTCCATTGGGAGGTTCACTACTAAAATCTGTCCTAAGCGTAAAGGAGACACAACATGAAAAAACTGGTTATTTTCACAATGCTTCTTGCCCTGACTGTATCCGGCTGCGCCACCCGGGCCCAGACCGGCGGGCTGGTCGGCACCGGTGTGGGTGCGGCAGTAGGTGCAGGCCTCGGTCAAGCTATCGGGCGCAGTACCTCGGCAACCCTGATTGGTGCAGCCGCCGGAGCCGTTGCCGGTGGTCTGGTCGGTACGGCAATCGGCAACTACATGGACAAACAGGAAGCGGATATGCGCCAGGCGTTGAGCAATGTTGAGGCTGCCAGCATCCAGCGGGAGCAGCAGGTGCTGCAGCAGGCCGAAGCAGGCCGTGTTCAGGGTGATCTGGATGTTCTGACCGTTACCTTCAAGTCAGATTTCCTCTTTGCCGTTAACTCGGCAACGGTTCTTCCCGGCGCCTATGACGAGATTGACCGTGTGGCGAAGGTGCTCAACCAGTATCCCCAGACAACCATTACCATTGCCGGCCATACGGACAGCACCGGTTCCGAAGAACACAACATGCTCCTTTCCCAGCGCCGGGCCGAGGCGGTGAAAAACCTGCTGGTCGCCAGAGGCGTCAGTCCCGCACGGTTGACAACCGTTGGTTTTGGTGAGAGCAAGCCCATTGCCAGTAATGCCACGGAAGCGGGTCGCCAGCAGAACCGTCGCGTTGAAATCCGTATAGTGGCCCAGTCGCAACAACCGCCCCAATAGGGCCCCGGTTGCCGGCACCGCCGGCCGTCAATGCCGGTTGTCCGGTCTGCTGCAAGCCGGGATGTCCCCAGGGATGTCCCGGCTTTTTTGTGCAAATATTAGGCACGGTGCTGCTTCGAAGAGGGAGCTGTGTCGGGTTGTGAGCAATGCCCGGCAGTTCTCTGCACAAATAGCGGGCACGCTTCTTCGAGTGGGCGGTCATTGTGGCTGATTGTCGAGCATTTATGCGCAAAAATTGCGCCGGTGCATGGGAGAGAAACCGACGTGCTTTTGTACACAGGCTGTGCAGTTCACAGGAAAATGGCCATACTTTTCGGTATGATAAAATATGTATTTCTATGGCATGCCCTATGCTTGTGACTAGGTAATTACTGGGCAATTCGGTTACTCTAACGTATCTGTCGCGCAGCATGCACGGCGGAAAGGAGGTGTGGTCATGGCAGCAATTCACGGGAATGGCAAGATAGGGGTGAAGGGAATCCTGATCAGCCGCAAGGATGGTTCGGCGCGGGGGCCCTACGATGTGGTTCTGGGAACCTGGGAAGAAGTAGATGTGATACTGAGATTGTGGGCCAAGTCTGCCGGTGGAAATGGCTGTTTCGAGACCTGCGACTTCCGGGTGATCTTCGCCGATGGTTACAACTATTCGGGAACCTTTTACCTGAAGCAGCAGGACGCGTTTCTGCGGGATCTGCTGCCCAAGCATATCCGCCGCACCTGTGAGGAAACGGGGATTGCCTGGGATGCAGAGGGATTTCTCGGTAAGTACGCCATACCGAACGCTGCCTGATGCAGGGTATTGTCCGGGGGGTACGGGGGTCGTGACCTGCGTACCCCCATCGAACTGGTCAAATTCGATGCCTGTTCGATGTCCCTTTCCGTAAGCTTGCAGGAGAGGTGCCCGTGACCCGTTTGCTGGTTACGGTCGTGAAAAACTGCTGGTCAGGTCCGGATCTTTCGGCCACCGCGCCGCCTGATTCCCTCTCTGATCCGATGCCGGGCTTCGACGCGGTGTCCCGGAACTCTTCGCTCGGGTTCACACCACCGTCTCTTTCTTTCTCATTAATTGAGGTTTTCCTTTAGGAATTCTCGGTAACTGACGATATACTTACCAGGTAACGTATATCATCCTGGATGCGGCAGTTGCAGGCTTCCGGGAAGAGTTCGTCACAGCGGTCGCGGATTGCCTGTCGCCGCCGAATTCATGGTCGTTCTTCTGCTGTCCTCTGCCGGTTCACGGGAAAGCAGAAGAGAGGTGTGTTGCGGGATACGACCATTATTGCGGAAGGAAAGGGACCTTATGGGACGTGATTTTACCGACCTGGCGGATATCGCCGGACTCAATGGCGTGAGCCGGAAGTGTACGGCAATGACGGGGTTTATGACGGTCATCCTCGCTATGGAGAAAACAGCCATGGTAGCAGGCGCTGTCGGGAGTTCACCTTGAACCGCGTCCTGATTATCGACAGCACCGAGCAGGAGTTGGCGCGTGCTCTTAAAATCCTCCATGACCACGGTATACCCGCACGGGGTGCGCCGGATACGGCCTCGGTCCGGGATGCGCTGCTTACGGAGGAGTGTCAGCGGTGCCGCGAGCTGTTTTTCTCTGCCCCGGTGGGCATTTTCCGTTCCAGCATCGAGGGCAAACTGCTCAGCGTCAACCCGGCAACGGCGCGCATGCTCAAGTACGAATCTCCGGAAGAGATGCTGCGACTGGTCAACGAACGTTCCATTGCCGAGGTGCTTTACGTTGATCCCGATCATCGTCGGCGGAATATTGCCGCAGTCGTGAGGCACGGTGGGTGGGAGGTTTTCCAGGAACAGTTCCGTTGCAAGGACGGAAGTACGATTACCTGTAATTTCCATTATCGGGCTGTGCCGGGGCAGGGGGATACTCCCCGGGAGTTCGAGGGATTCGTTGAGGACATTTCTGAGCGAACAGGGGCGGAAGAAGCTTTGCGGGTGAGTCGGTTCATCATCGACCACGCGTCCATCGGCATCATGCGCGGAAGTGCCGACGCCAGAATCCTTTCGGTCAACTCCTGCTGGGCGGAGCGTCTGGGCTATACGCCCGAAGAGCTCTGCACCATGACCTTTTTCGACATCGATCCCGCCCTGAGCCCGGCGGTGTGGCAGGAACACCGGGCGAAACTTTCCGCCACCGGCAGCAATACCTTCCAGTCACTGCATTGCTGCAAAGATGGCACCGTATTTCCCGTGGAAGTGACTGTCAACTATATGCGCTTTCAGGGACAGGAATTCAGCTGCTCCTTTGTCCAGGATATTACCGTGCGGAAGCAAACCGAAGAGGCGCTGCGCCAAGCCAGTCTGGTGGTGGAAAACAGTCCGGCGGTGCTCTTCCGCTGGCGGGCAGTCGCAGGGTGGCCGGTGGAGTTCGTGTCGGCCAACGTCACGCAGTTCGGTTACACCAGGGAAGAGTTTCAGTCCGGATCAATTCCTTTTGCCTCACTCGTCCACCCCGCTGACCTGGAGAGGGTGGCCGCGGAGGTTGCGGCCTACGCCGCGGCGGGGGGCGACAGTTTCCAGCAGGAGTACCGGGTCGTCACGAAAGACGGCACGGTTCGCTGGATCGATGACCGCACCGTGGTCGAGCGGGATTCGGGCAGAAATGTGACCCGCTTCCAGGGAATCGTGATGGATATCACCGAGCGCAAGCGTGCCGAAATGGCTCTCAGGGAAAGCGAGGAGAAATTCCGGGTACTTGCCGAGACTTCGCCGACGGCAATCTTCCTCTACCAGGGGGAGATGATAATTTATGCCAATCCAGCCACCGAGCGACTGTTCGGCTACCGTGGCGAGGAATTGCTGCGGATGACGTTCTGGGAATGGGCCCACCCCGACAACAGGGAGATGGTCAGGGGGCGGGGTTTGGCCAGATTGCGGGGAGAGGATGTGCCGGAACGCTATGAAAGTCGATTTGTCACCAGAACCGGTGAAGATCGCTGGCTGGTGGTATTCGCCGGTCTGATAGAGTACCGGGGGCGGCCCACCGGCGTTGCATCGTTTCTCGACATAACTGAAAGTAAAA
>CAYSWG010000238.1:0-4157 GCA_964434465.1 uncultured Geobacteraceae bacterium | reverse complement strand
CCTTCGCCTTTCTCATGAAGCACTACGGGACCGAGGCGGTGAAGCACCTGGGGGCAAAGGCATGATCGAGTTCGACGAGCATGTGGCCGAGAAAAGGTGGCTCGACCTGACGCCCATGATCGATGTGGTGTTCCTGCTGCTGATTTTCTTCCTGCTCACTTCCATCTTTTCCCGGCCGGCGATCCCCCTCAATCTGCCGGCGGCGGCCAGTGCAAAGATGCAGCCGGAGCAGGAGCTGGTCGTCACGGTGAAGAGAGACGGCTCGGTGTTGCTCAATGGCCAACGTCTGGAGTTGCCAGACCTTGCGGCAGCTCTGGAAGGACATTTTGGGGGCGCTGCCCAAAGAAGCATCAGCCTCCGCTCCGACCGGGGGATTCCCTTTGGCCGGGTGGTTGAGGTGATGGACGTGGCCAAACAGGCCGGCGCCGAGACCATTACCGTGGCTGCGGAGCGGAAACCATGAGAGAGCCGGCGATTACCAGTAGCGCCTTCGGTCTGGCCCTGCTGGCCCATGGCCTGCTGCTGGCCGTCTGCCCAGCGGGGAAACCGGTACCGCGCACATGGAGCGAACCGATTACCATAACCCTGGCGGCGCCTGCCGTGCGCCAGGAGGTCGTTGCCCCGGCCGCCAGTGCCAAAACACGACCGGTTATTGAAATAAAAAATCAAAACCAGAAAAAGCCACCGGTTGTGAAGGCTGCCGCCAAGGAAGCGGAGACACCTCGTGCGGTTGCTGAGCCGCTGCCGCGGACGGTTCCCGGCCATGAACGGCCGCAACCGTCAGTTCGGCAGACGACGGCGCCGCCGGTGCCGGAGACTCATGCGGAACCACCGCCGCGTCGTGAGGTACAGCCACCGCGGCAGTGGTCGGGCCTGCCGGAATATCTGGCAGGGGTCCGGACGCGGGTTGAAGCCGCCCGGGAATATCCGGCAATGGCCCGGCAGATGGCCCTGCAGGGGACGGTGGTCCTGCGGGTGGTCATTGCCGAAGACGGCAGTCTTGCCAGCGTGCAGGTGAGCGCCTCTTCGGGGCACGCCAGTCTGGATAAGGCGGCAATGAACGCGGTCCGGCGGGCATCGCCTTTTCGCGCCCCGGCCGGGTTTGGCCTGGGCCGGGTTTCCATCGAAATCCCCCTGGTATTTCGTCTGACCTGACGGTTTGGGGGCCTATGTTGTGTTGGTCACGCAATTATTATTGAAAACATGGGAGGCAGTATGAAGTACGTAGCGGTACAGTTGCTTATTGCAGGAACAGTGTTGCTGTCGAGCAGTGGGGTTGGCGCCGAGGATGTTGCCCGGGTTGCGGATATCATCGTTGAAGAGAATGCCGAAGTGAAGGCCATTCGGGAGCGGAAGGAAAGTACCACCGCCAAGATGGTCATAACCCGCAAGGAACTGGAGGAGCTGGGTGGGCAGACCGCGGCCGATGTACTTCGCCGCCTGCCCCGGCTCTATCTTTCCGGTCCGCCCACCACATCCAAGGATGCCCGCATGGCCGGTCTTGACAAGGAATACCAGAATATCCTCATCAACGGCAATCGCCCCCCCGGCGGCGGCGAGAAGCGGGAGTTTGCCCTGGACCGGATTCCCGTGGAGCAGATCGAGCGGATCGAGGTACTTAAAAATCCCGATGCCTCCTATGATGCCGATGCCGTTGCCGGCATTATCAACATCATTCTGAAGGATCCACCGAAGAAGCGGAGCTTTGCGGTGACCGCCTCCGGGGCCATGAACGACCAGGCAGAAAAGCTCGGCCACAAACTGACGGCCGCCTATGGTGATGCTTTCGGCCCCCTGGGCGTTTCCCTCGTGGGGACGCGTAACGACGAAGTGCGCAGCAAAGACAAGTCTGTGGTGAACACGACGAAAAATCAGCGGGAGTTGGAAGATGAACGGGTCAGGACTATCACCTCGTCAATCAACCCCGCCTTTACACTTCAGTTGGGCAAAGGGGACAAGCTGTCCTTCAAACCCTTCTTGACCGAATCTCGCGAGAAAAAGGACAAGACAAAGCTGGTGAGCAACCTGACCACCGGAGCTGCCCGTAGCCGTGCCGACGAGCGGGAAGACAAGAACCAGTTTCTGCAGAGCTACGCACTGGAATGGGATCATCGTTTTTCCGGCGGCGCGGCCCTGAAGCTGCAGGGGCTGTTCAGTCGCAATGATGAAACCAAGGACAAGGCCACGGCCAATTACAGCGGCGCGTCCCTGGTCTTCAGCAAGAATGTCTTCGAGCGGGAGGACAAGGATGACCTGGAAAAGGTGCTCGGCGCCGATTTCAAGCTGCCCGTCGCCGGGCCCTTTGATACGGAGCATGTCCTGTCCGCCGGCGTCAAATTCCGGGACAAGGACCGGGAAGTTCAGAAGACCGTGTACGAAGTGAACAGCGCCGGCGTGGTCAAGGTAACCTCCACGCCCAATGACAGCTACCAGGTGGATGAGACCATCACCGCGGTATACCTCATGGACGAAGCGGCCATTACGGACAAACTGACCCTGCTACCGGGCCTTCGGGTGGAAATCACCGACGGTAGCTATGTGACCGGCAACGGCACCTCGGGTTCGGGCAATTTTGTCGACTGGAATCCTTCCCTCCATGCCCGTTACAAACTTCCCTGGGACATGGTGCTGCGGGGCTCCCTGGCCCGGACCATTTCCCGTCCCGCCTTCAAGGACAAGGTGCCGACCCGTTCAGTCAAGGCTGACAAGGTGGAAGAGGGTAATCCCGACCTGAAGGCGGCCACCTCCATGAATTACGAGGTTGCCCTGGAGAAATACTTTGGCAACAGCGCCTATGTGGCCTTGGGCGGTTTCTACAAGGCGGTCGATGACACCATTGAAAAGCAGTTGACGGGCGTTGATCCGGGAACGGGGCTTGACGTCTATCGGCCGGTCAATGCCGGTGATGCTAAGATCAAGGGCCTCGAACTGGAAGTCAAGACCGACCTCAGTTTCATCCGGTTGCCCCAGGTGATGGTCATGGGCTCCTACTCCCTGCTCACCTCCCGGGTGAAGGATGTCAACACCGGTGTTGAACGCCGCTTGAAGGACCAGCCCAACGTGGTCGCCACCATGACCATGCGCTATGACAGCAAACCATTGGGGCTGGCCCTGGCCATGGGTCTGACCCATGTGGGTCGGAAAGTGAACTCAGAAGAATCCAAATCGGAAGAGCCCTATACCCAGTGGGATGTTTCCGCTAGAAAGACCCTTTACAAGGGCGTCAGCCTGTTTGTCAGCGCCGTCAATATCTTCAATGAGAAGAAAAAGGTGATCAAACCGGGGGTTGTTGAAATAGAAGAGGTCGGCCGTACCCTTTATGCCGGCCTGAGGTTCGACCTGTGATGCGCCGGCTCAGGAAATGGCATGCCTTGCTGGGTCTCTGGACGGCGTTGCTGGTGCTGCTGCTCTGCGTCACCGGGCTGCTGCTCATGCACAAGAAGGAGCTGGGCCTGAGTAAGGTCATGGTGCGACTGCCCGGTACCGCCACGGCAGTTTCGGTCGAGCCGACCCAGCTTGTCGTTGCCGGGTCGGGCCTGGTTGCTGCCACCAAACAGGGTGTCTTTGTCTACCAGAAAGAGGGCTGGCAGCGCACCCTGAGCCTTTCGCCACGCATCCTGGCCAGCCATGGCGGCACGCTGTTTGCCGCCACCCGGGACGGTTTGTTTGAGAGTACTACCGGTGGGCTGAACTGGCAGCGGCAGTTGCCCGGAGAAGATGTCAGGTCCATGCTGACCAGCGGTGAGGATATCCTGGCCGCCAGCACGACCGGCGTGTTCAGCCGGTCATTCCGGGACGGTTCCTGGGAGAGAATGGGCAAGCCATTCGGCAAGGCCCTTGATGTGCGGGAGATACAGGAGCATTCCGGGAGCGTCTGGCTGGTGGCCAAGGAAGGGGTGTTCCACCTCGAGCAAGGAGCTTTGCGCAAGGAAAAGCTCAGCATGCCTGCAGGAGTCAACGAGCCGGTGGAGTTGCAGAAGCTGATTACGGATCTGCACAACGGCAAACTGGGCGGTATCTGGCTGATAGCTGCCATCGACCTTACTGCCTTGGCCCTGGTCTTTCTCACCGTTTCCGGCGTGTGGCTCTGGTGGATACCGCGCTGCTGGCCGGGGGGATCTGGGAGGCGCTCCTAACCACGGTGGCCGGCATGTGTG